>NZ_JAEHBN010000029.1:0-55427 GCF_016483605.1 Bacillus cereus group sp. N11 | reverse complement strand
TTCATTTCCGTTCAAATAACGTTGAACGATGTGTATTTTTTCATCAGCTGTAAATTTAACCATAGAAAAACTGCACCTCCAATTGTTAGACGGTGTCTAACAATTGGGGTGCAGTTCAAAATTTGTGCTCTTTTTTTATCCCGCTATTTGTGGGAGCCTTACTGCCCGTAAACGCCTGATTGGTGTGGACTAATAATCAGCTGGGGATGCACTTCAACACTGATTAAAGTTTCACTTTATTTTGTAGGAATAAAGAAAACAGATATAGCTGCGATAAGACCTGCAAAAGAGAATAAGTAAAAATTCCATGCTAAGTCATATTGCATTGTCATAATAATACCGACAAGAATAGGTCCAGCAATTGCACCAACTCGGCCAAGTCCAAGTCCCCAGCCTAAGGAGGTAGCTCGTATATGTGATGGGAAGTATTGTGTTACATAAGCATTTAATATTTGAGTAATACCGACTGATCCAATTCCAGCAAGACCAATTAAAAGATAAATGATTGTAACAGATGGTTTAATTGTTAGTAGTCCAATACATATGGCTGCCATAAGATAGGAGATGCTAATAACAATTTTTGCTCCTATACGATCGGCAATCGCCCCGGCAAATAATGCGCCGATAGCTGCAGTAATATTTAGCATAAGTAGAAATGATAAACTAGATCCAAGAGGATATCCTGCCTGACGCATCATCTGTGGTAACCAAGTATTTAAACCGTATATTAAAAACATTCCCATTATATAAGTGATCCAAAAAAGTAGCGTTGCTTTTATGTATTCTTTTGAGAATAACGTAAGAAATCCATTTTTCTTTTGTATATTAGATGGTGCTTCGGAAATTTCATCTTTTACATGGAATTCAATTTGAAAGCGATTAAGAATTTTGTTCACTTCTTCTTGTCGATTCCGCGACAATAAAAATTGAATGGACTCAGGTAAATAACGAATAATGAAAGGAATGAGGAGTAGCGGAATCATGCCGATGCCAAACATAATTCTCCATCCGAAATCTTCTAACATAAACATGGATAAAATAGCACCTAACACGATACCTAAAGGATAGCCGGTAAACATAAGAGCATAAATAAAAGATTGTCGTTTTTTTGGTGAATATTCAACAGTAAGTGCGGAAGCTGTTGGGATAACACCGCCTAATCCGATTCCTCCGATAAATCGAGATAGCCCAAATAATTCAGGAGAAGGAGCAATTGCAGCTAAGCCCATTGTGATAGAAAAAAGAACTAAACAGCATATAAGTGTCCACTTTCGTCCAATTAAATCTGTAATGGTTCCGACTAGAATAGCGCCAATAAACATCCCAAATAGAGCATAGCTGGCAATTGTTCCAGCTTGAGCTGGTGATAGTGCCCAGCTGTTGTCTTCTAAAAGCTTTGGCAGAACGGCACCGTAAATACCTAAATCATATCCGTCAGCTAGAATGGCGAGCCAACAAATAAAAACAACAAGTTTTGTAATAGAGCTTGAAAAGATAGTTTCTGTAGATTCTAGATGAGGTGGAGCAGAAGGTTGCATAGTATTCCCCCCTTTTATTTGTAGATGAATATATTATTTTATTTACTGTTAATATTTCCCTTCTTATGTCGAAATTTATATGAAAAGGTGTCATGAAAAACAAAGAAGTTCAACAGGATTCTTGTTGAACTTCTTTGTTTTTTTATTCGTTATCAACTCGTTTTAATGGTTGATCTGCTGGCCCTTCCATAACATCGCCATCAATTGAAAAACGAGAACCGTGGCAAGGACAATCCCAAGTACAATCACCGTTATTCCATTCAACTTCACAGCCGAGGTGTGTACAAGTCGTATCGACGATATGTAGTTTTCCTTCTTTATCTTTATAAGCACCTGCTCGTTTACCGTTGACATGTACAACGGATCCTTCGCCAACTTCAAGATCCTCTGGTTTACGTAATGAAGTTTCAAGTTTCCCTTCAATTAAATGTTTAGCAACATCAATGTTTTGAGAAAGGAATGTTTTTATATCTGGATTTGCATGAAAGCGTGATGGTGCAAACAGCTCTTTATATGGGCTGTGGACTTTTAGAATGGAATCCTTCAGTAAATGAGCTGCAGCAGTTCCTGTTGTCATTCCCCATTTGCGATATCCAGTTGCAACAAATATATTTGGATTGCTTTCGTTAATATGTCCGATATAAGGGAGCTTGTCTAGCGTAATCAAATCTTGCGCTGACCATCTATAGGGAACTTCATCTACTCCAAAAGTTGCTTCAGCAAAAGAATAGAGTGCTTCATAATGAAGCATTGTATTTATTCCCTGTCCCGTTTTATGACTCTCTCCGCCAATCAAAATCAACTTTTCTCCATTGTTTGTTATATAGCGTAAGGAGCGTTTTGGATCATCAATACTTAAATACATGCCACCTGGATAATCCGTTTTTGCTTTTATTGCAAGAGCATAGGAGCGTTCTGCGTACATTCGCGTAAAGAAAAAGCTATTCGCATCATAAAAAGGAAAGTGAGAACAAGAGACGACATATTCACAAGTAATGCGATGCCCCTCCTTTGTAATTACTTGTGGATAATCTCCTTTTTCCACATCCATAGCTGTTGTTTGTTCATAGACCTTTCCTCCCATCTCCACAAACTTTTCTAAAAGTGTTTTCAAATAAAGGAGGGGGTGGAATTGCGCTTGATTTTTCATTATAAGTGCAGATTGTACTGGAATAGGAATCGATAGAGATTGAACATAGTCACAAGGTATATTTAATTTTTGATAAGCTTCATATTCTTTCGATAAATTTCTTAATCCGTTATCAGTAGTTGTATATAAATAGGAATCTTCATTTGAGAAATTACAGTCGATTTTATATGTTTGCACAGTGTTATTTATGAATTGTAGAGCATGATTATTTGATTCGTAGTAAAGCCTGGCCTTTTCTACACCGAAATGATTTATTAATTCATCATAAATAAGATCATGTTGTGCTGTTACTTTTGCTGTTGTATGCCCAGTCGTTCCGTTTAAAATACGACCAGAATCAATTAAAACAACGTCGATGCCTTCTTTTGCAAGTAAATAGGCAGTAGTAATACCTGTAATACCAGCACCGATAATAGCAACTTTCGTCTTTATATTTTCGGATAAACGAGAGAAAGTAGGAAACTGAGTAGATTCAATCCAATAAGATAGCGGCAGTTGTGGAAATGTATCACTTGTCATTGCGGAAACCTCCTAATTTTAGAACAATTTTCCTTTTAATATTTCCATATTATATGAAATTCATGTGTATTGTTTTAGAAGTAGTCTATCTTTATTAAAAGAGGTTATAAATTATTTTAATATAATTAATTAGGTGGGGCATTATGAAGAAGTAGGATTTATATAAAACTAAATTTAAGTGATTCTGTTTGTTGATTACATAGAGAGTTATTGAATGAGATAGAGTCTATGGCGTTTAAGAAAATGTCTATATATAGTAGGTGAATCCTTATGGAATCTACACTTTTTCTTTAGTGAAATAAAGTATGATTATAAAAACATAACCAACTTTTATTACTAGGTCATAAAAGTTGTTGACAATATAGAAATTCTATTGTTATGATTCATCATGTGGAAAGGTTGATAGAGAGTAAAAAGAGAAATGTTTTTCATTGATAATAAAAGCGAAAAATAAGTGACGATAGAGTGAGTATATTTTCCTTATAATAAATGCTTTTTGGATCACCTAGTAAAATCAATCTGGAAGCAAGAATTAATATATGCAAGTTGCGCAGGGCGCGGCATAAGAAAGGGGCAAAAGGATGAAGGAGCTTCATACGTTTGGGTGGTATGCAGCACGTGTATCACCACATTTGCCAAAAAAAGCATTTAAACCAGTTCCTACTCGTTTATTTGGTGGACTGGCTTATTTACTTGTGGCATTAGCGGGGTTAATAGCGATTGGTGTATTTGAATTGAATGTGTGGGCAAATCTAGGAATTGCGATTGTTCTCGGACTATGTTTTGCTTCACTTGGGTTTTTAGGGCATGAAATTTTACATGGAACAGTTGTAAGAAAGGCATGGCTTCGTGATTTCTTAGGCGCGATTGCATTTATGCCATTATCAACAGGACCAAAGCTTTGGAGAAAGTGGCATAATGCAACGCATCATGTTCATACACAGCATGAAGAGAATGATCCAGATGCATGGCCGACACTTGAGAAGCTTAAAAAAAGTAAGTTTTTAAGTTGGGTATATCGTATGCCTCTTCATGTACGTTCATTCTTTAGTTTCCTGTCACTAACAATTCAATTTACATTGCATTCAACTCGAATGTTCTTTCATTTTATAAAAGAATTTAAGTCATCGAATCAAAAATCTGTATGGCTTCAACTTCTTTTGCCTTGGACAGTTTGGATTAGTTTATTATTTATTATGGGACCTGGAAAATGGTTATTTGCATATGTAATTCCGTTGTTAATTGCTAACTTTATTGTAATGGCATATATCGCAACAAATCACCGCTTAAATCCAATTGTTCCAGTAAATGATCCGTTAGCAAACTGTTTATCAGTAACAGTGCCGCGCTGGGTAGACGTTTTACATTTCAATTTCTCGTATCATACAGAACATCATCTGTTCCCTGCTATGAGCTCTAAATACTATCCGTTAGTAAAAGAGAAGATTAAAGAAATGTGGCCGGAACGCTATCACGAAATGCCGATGACAAAAGCATTGGCAGCACTTTGGAATACACCACGTGTGTATTATCATGGAAGTGAATTAGTTGATCCGCATAGAGAACATTTCTACGGTTCTTTAGGAAATGGATTAGACCCTCATAATATTTCATATCGTGAGGAACATATAGAAGAAAAAGAGAATATTAAAAAAGTAAATCAGTAAAAGTTGATATATTTTGCAGTGAAAAAGCAAGCCATCTCAGGCTTGCTTTTTTTTATAAAGAAACTTCTTTTTTATTCTTTGTATGGACTTGGATAGAGTTTGTCTCTTTGCGCTGTAATCGTTTTTCTAAAAGGTTAACAAAATAAGTAAATAGGAGAACGAGTACGAGATAATATAAACCAACGATTACATATGTATCTAATTGTTGGAAGTTACTTGCGGCAATTGATAAACCCGATCCCCATAATTCGGACAGTCCTACGTAAGCAACAAGTGAGGAATCTTTCAATCCAATAATAAATTGATTACCTAGAGGAGGAAGAGATAGACGAAATGCTTGTGGTAATATAATTCGGCGCATCGCCAAAGGGTAAGGCATGCCTAAAGAGCGAGCAGCTTCTAATTGTCCACGGTCAACGGATTGAATGGATCCACGGAAAATTTCGGTAATATATGCACCGTTATGAATTGCTAAAGCAATTGCTCCTGCCCAAAAAGGGGTGAACACAACAACAGATGTAATACCAAAATAGAGAATTGCGATTTGAACAATTAAAGGTGTACCACGAATAATGGCGATGTAGACATGAGCGATACTATTTAGAACTTTATTGTTAGAGATTCGAAAGAAAGCGAATAGTAATCCAATTAATGAGCCGAGTAGTAGGGAAGTTAATGTTAATTGTAATGTGACAATAGTAGCTTTTAAGAGTGTGGGGTAGGTAGAGATAAAAATTTCAAACATGCGTTTCACCTCATAGTGTATAGATTTTAGTAGGGAATGAAATACCCCACATAAAAAGTGGGGCATGATTTATGGAATCTTTGAATAGTTAACTTACTTCGTTTTTGCCTCTTCTCCAAGAATATTACGACCAAACCATTTTTTACTAATCTTTTCGTACGTACCATCTTTAATGATTTCATCTAAAGCCTTATTTACTTTCTTAACCATTTCTTTATCATCTTTGCGAATAGCAATTCCCATTTCATCAAGATTTAATGGTTTTCCAGCTTCTTTTATATTTGATTTACCTTCTTTAATCATTCGAAGACCAACCATTTGATCAGTGATTACTGCGTCCACACGCCCAGGCTCTAAGTCCATAAGAGCGGTAATATCACTATCGTATTCTGTAATTTGATCTGTATGTTTTGAAACAAGAGTTTTAAAGGTACTAGCTTTTACAACACCAATTTTCTTTCCTTTCAAATCTTCTGGAGAAGAGATAGATGTATTCTTTTTAGCTACGAAAATCTGGGCACCAGAGCGATAATATGGGTTTGAGAAACTAACAGCTTTTAATCGTTCTTCTGTAATGGCCATACTTCCTAAGATTGCATCATATTTTTTTGATTGTAGACCTTGAATTAGCGTTTCCCACGGATTTGTAATAGGAGCGGGTTTCATTCCCATCTTTTTCGCGAGCGCCTCACCTATTTCTACATCAAATCCGGCAAGTTTTCCGTCATTTTCTTTATAGTTAAAAGGTTTGTATAATCCACTCATCGCATAACGAAATTCCTTTTCACCATTTGATGAAGTAGTCGAGCTTTCCTTACTACAGGCTCCCAGTATGAATGATGTACATAGTGTAATACTCGCAACAATGGTTAATAGTTTTCTTTTCATAAGACCCCTCCTATATATTGATCATACGGATGGTTTTAAGTATGTTATCGAGATATTTTATTTGGACAATTAGTTGTGCACCGTATAAATGTATTTCTTTACGTTTGAAATAGAAGTTACATTATAAAACGTTACGTAAAAACTGTTTTGCTCGTTCATGTGATGGAGCTGAAAAGAATTGCGCTGGCGGAGCATCCTCTACAATTTTTCCGTCATCCATAAAGATGACGCGATCAGCTACATCTCTTGCGAAATTCATTTCATGAGTAACAATAACCATTGTCATTCCTTCTTCAGCAAGTTCTTTCATAACTTGCAATACTTCTCCAACGAGTTCAGGGTCTAAGGCTGAGGTAGGTTCATCAAATAGCATAATTTTAGGATTCATAGCAAGAGCTCGTGCAATCGCAACGCGTTGTTTTTGACCACCTGAAAGTAGGTGAGGAGTTACATCCGCCTTATCTTGTAGGCCGACTTTTTGTAGGAGTTGATTCCCAACGTCCTTCGCGTCTGCTGTTTCCAATTTTTTTACGTGAATAGGTGCTTCTATGATGTTTTCTAGTGAGGTCATATGAGGAAAGAGGTTAAAGTGTTGAAAAACCATACCGACATTTTCACGGACTTTGTTTAAATTTGAATGCTTTGGATCAATTCGTTCACCTTGTAAGTGAATTTCACCTTCATCGTACATTTCTAAAAAGTTAAGACAACGAAGTAATGTACTTTTGCCGGAACCACTGGCACCGATTAAAACAACAACTTCTTTTTCTTTTACTTCTAAATCAATTCCTTTTAAAACATCAAGTGAGCCAAATGATTTTACTAGATTTCGAACTTGAATCATACAAAACCCCCAGTCAAAAATATATTTTACAAATGTTGCCCCTTATTTCTGTTATTAGTCATAAATTGTCAGAATCCTTTATTTTTTTCAGGGGGATTTAATATTCAAAGAAATAATGATTTTTAAAATCCCTATATCTTTCTATAACGAAAATATGGATAATAATATATAGGTAGTACATATATTGCTTATAAGAAGGGGGAAAGAAGAGATGGGAAAAGAAAGAAAAACATTTTCCTTTGGCTTGCGTATACAGCTTATGTTATTTACTACAATTCTAGCTTTCATTACATATTCAACAAGTTTAATTTTCATTTACGTTATATATGATTATTTTCAAAGTTATGTAAGTCAAACTGTTTATAATATTATCGTTATGTTATTAGGTGTAGTATGGTCTGGAATTTTAGCGTATGGGGCAGCAATATTTTTAATTAAACCACTTCGAA
The DNA here is from genome assembly GCF_016483605.1 of Bacillus cereus group sp. N11. Lineage (NCBI taxonomy): Bacteria > Bacillati > Bacillota > Bacilli > Caryophanales > Bacillaceae > Bacillus > Bacillus cereus group sp. N11. Next base: position 47,627 of record NZ_JAEHBN010000029.1, on the reverse strand, counting down.
AGTTGGAAGAAGCAGCAAGGAAAGCGGCTGAAGGTGATATTCGTGAAGATGTCCCATTGCCAAAGATCGATGATGAGATAAAATCTTTAAGTGTTGCATTTAATATGATGCTAGGGAACTTAAGGGGCATGGTAAAAAATATCGATACTACATTTTCGTATACAAATAATCAAGTTCAGCAAATTAGAAAACAAACAGGTGAAGCGACAAAGCAAGCACAAGGTGTGTCTGAAACCCTTGCGGAGATTTCTTCCGGTGCCGAGCAATCAGCAGCATCGATTCAAGCGATCGTTTCTACTGTTGATACAACGACTTCTATTGCAAATGAAGTAGAAGGAAAAGCAAAACAGTCTGACGAGTTGTCTTCAGAAATGGTTCAAGCTTTAGGACAAAGTACACGTGTCTTTACTTCTTTAATTCAAGGTATTCAAACATTGGCGAGAGAAAATGAAGATTCGATGGAAAATGTACAGAAATTAGAAGAGCGAATGAAACAAGTTGAACACATTGTTTCTGTTGTGAGTGAGATTGCTAGCCAAACAAATTTATTAGCACTCAACGCTTCTATTGAGGCAGCTCGTGCAGGGGAGCATGGAAGGGGCTTTGCGGTTGTAGCAGAAGAAGTACGTAAACTTGCTGATGAAAGTGATCATTCCGCAAGAAACATATCGCAGTTATTACGGAATATGCAAGATGAAGTACAGCAAGTCGCATTGAAAATGACAGAGCAGGTGAAGACAGCTAAAGAAGAGGCGAAACGCGGAGAAGCTACAGAATTAATTTTAAAAGAAATGTCATTAAGTGTTATGGAAGTAGCCGATGCAACTAAGCAAATTAGTAGTTATATGAATGAACAAGTGAATCACATTCATCAAACAGGAGCACAAACAAAGGCTGTAGCAGCAATTGCGGAAGAAACGTCAGCTGGTTCACAAGAAGTGGCACGTGTGACGTTGCAACAGTCTCAAAATATGATAGCAATCGATCAATTATTAAAAGACTTAGAGAAGCAATCAGCGGATTTAAAACAAACAATTGAACGGTTTTCAATGTAAAAGAGAAGAACAGAATGCTGTTCTTCTCTTTTTTTAGCTAGATTTAATATCTACAGTTAAAAAGTATAAACTATGAACGTTTCCGCAACATTCTTTTCTGTCCCTTTCGGATGAAAATTATAGCGAGCTATAATATTAAAAGGGGTGTCTTTTATGAAAAAAGAAAAAAGACAACGATTAATTAAACAATTTGTAAAGGAGTATGAAATAGAGAAGCAAGAAAGATTAGTAGAATTGTTAGCAAAAAAAGATGTATTAGTAACACAAGCTACAGTTTCTCGAGATATTCGTGAGTTAAATTTAACGAAGGTACCTTCTCAAGAAGGATTAATGATATATAAATTTTTCTCAGAAGAGCATTTACAAACTGATATAAAGTTAAAGAAAAAATTACGAGAGGTTGTTGTAAAAATTGATTGTGTAGATCAATTAATGGTTATTAAAACATTACCCGGTAATGCACATGTTATTGGTGTTTTGTTTGATGAGTTAGATTGGAAAGAAAAAATAGGATGTGTATGTGGAAATGATACATGCCTTATCATTTCTCAGTCAAAATCAGATAGGGAGATTTTAGAAGAAAGGTTAAATTTAATTATTTAGATGCAAAATCCTGTTTTTAATAAAAATTAAAAACAGGATTTTTGTTTAAATACGGAAGTTAAATATTCAACATATATGCGTAATATATGTGTTTTTTTATTGAAAAATCGGGATGAAGTGTTATAAAAATACAAATTCATATGATTTTAAAAAAATAACTTGTTTAATATTTCACAATGATAATGTGGATGCTTTCACAAAGATGAAGGCGCGTAGCATTTATTATGTACTTGTAAGACATCAAACATATTTAAAAGGAGGTACAACAAATGAAGCATCCGATACATGTTACTTCAGAGATTGGGGAATTACAAACAGTTTTATTAAAACGACCTGGTAAAGAAGTGGAAAACTTAACGCCAGATTATTTACAACAATTATTATTTGACGATATTCCATACTTACCAATTATTCAAAAAGAGCATGATTATTTTGCACAAACATTACGCAATCGGGGTGTTGAAGTTCTTTATTTAGAAAAACTAGCTGCTGAGGCATTAGTAGATAAAAAACTTCGAGAAGAATTTGTTGATCGTATTTTAGAAGAAGGACAGGCTGACGTAAATGTTGCACATCAAACTTTAAAAGAATATTTACTTTCCTTTTCAAATGAAGAATTAATTCAAAAAATTATGGGTGGTGTACGGAAAAACGAGATTGAAACAAGTAAGAAGACACATTTATATGAATTAATGGAAGATCATTATCCGTTTTACTTAGACCCAATGCCTAATTTATATTTTACTCGTGATCCAGCAGCTAGCGTGGGTGATGGATTAACGATAAATAAGATGAGAGAACCGGCGCGTAGACGTGAATCATTATTCATGGAGTACATCATTAAATATCATCCAAGATTTGCAAATCACAATGTGCCAATTTGGCTAGATCGTGATTATAAGTTTCCAATTGAAGGTGGCGATGAGCTAATTTTAAATGAAGAAACAATTGCAATTGGAGTATCTGCCCGTACGTCAGCTAAAGCAATTGAACGTTTAGCTAAAAATCTTTTTAGTCGACAAAATAAAATTAAGAAAGTGTTAGCAATAGAAATTCCAAAATGCCGAGCATTTATGCATTTAGATACAGTGTTTACAATGGTTGATTATGACAAGTTTACAATTCACCCAGCCATTCAAGGGCCAAAAGGAAATATGAATATTTATATTTTAGAAAAAGGTCCAGATGTGGAAACTCTTAAAATTACACATCGCACTTCTTTAATGGAAGCATTAAAAGAGGTATTAGGTTTAAGTGAATTAGTTCTTATTCCTTGTGGAGGAGGAGATGCAATTGCTTCCGCTCGTGAACAATGGAATGATGGTTCTAATACATTAGCAATTGCGCCAGGTGTAGTTGTTACATATGATCGCAACTATGTATCCAATACGTTATTGCGGGAACACGGTATAGAAGTCATTGAGGTGCTAAGTTCGGAATTATCTCGTGGGCGTGGGGGTCCACGTTGCATGAGTATGCCAATTGTTCGTAAAGATATTTAGTATAAATAACGGAGAAAGTAGGGATGAAGTATGTTAATGACTAGACCAAATTTAAAAGGAAGAAGTTTTCTAGCTGAAAAAGATTTTACACAAGAAGAATTGTTATATTTTCTAGATTTAGCAGCAGAATTAAAAGAGAAAAAGAAAAACGGTGTCCCACATCATTATTTAGAAGGTAAAAATGTAGCGCTATTATTTGAAAAAACCTCTACTCGTACGCGATGTGCATTTACAGTAGCATGTACAGATTTAGGTGCGAACCCTGAATATTTAGGGAAAGGTGATATTCAGCTTGGAAAAAAAGAATCCGTTGAGGATACAGCAAAAGTGTTAGGACGTATGTTTGACGGAATTGAGTTTCGTGGATTTAATCATGAAACTGTAGAATCTTTAGCACAAAATTCTGGTGTACCGGTTTGGAATGGATTAACAGATATGTGGCATCCAACACAAACACTTGCAGATTTATTAACAATTAAAGAACATGTAGGGAAATTAAAAAATGTGAAGCTCGTTTACGTTGGAGATGGACGAAATAATGTTGCTAATAGCTTACTAGTTGGTGGAGCGATTGTTGGATTGGATGTACGTATTTGTACACCGGAATCTTTATGGCCAGAGCAAGAAGTAATTGATTTAGCAAAAAAATATAATGAACAGGTAATGATAACAAGTAATGTGGAAGAAGCTGTTGCGAATGCAGATGTAATTTATACAGATGTATGGGTGTCTATGGGAGAAGAAGAAAAATTTGCTGAACGTGTCGAGTTATTGAAACCTTATCAAGTAAATATGAAAATGATTAAAGAAACAGGGAATGAAAACGTGATTTTCTTGCATTGTTTACCCGCATTCCATGATGTTGAAACGATGTATGGTGAGGAAGTTTATGAGAAATATGGGCTGAGAGAAATGGAGGTAACTGACGAAGTATTCCGCAGTAAACATTCAAAAGTATTTGATCAGGCTGAAAATAGAATGCATACAATTAAAGCGGTTATGGCAGCTACTTTAGGAAACATGGAGTAAAGAAGAAAGGGAGTCTTCCTTTCTTCTTTCTCCTCCTTTAGACACTATCATTCACTATTGCTTTCGTATTGTTATTGCAATTAAAGAGAGGTGAGTGGAATGGGTGAAGATAAGAAATTAGGGTTGTTTACATTAACGGCGCTTGTAGTGGGGTCTATGATTGGCGGTGGAGCATTTAATTTAGCAAGTGATATGGCAAAAGGTGCTGGTGCTGGAGCCATTATTATTGGTTGGGTTATAACAGGAATTGGTATGATTGCGCTTGGATTATCTTTTCAAAATCTAACTGTAAAACGGCCAGATTTAGATGGTGGTATTTTTAGTTATGCAAAAGCAGGATTTGGGAATTTTATGGGATTTAATAGTGCGTGGGGATATTGGCTATCTGCCTGGCTTGGTAATGTAGCTTACGGCACATTATTGTTTTCTTCATTAGGGTATTTCTTCCCAATCTTTGAGGGCGGTCAAAATGTAGCATCCATTATTGGTGCAAGCGTATTATTATGGTGTGTTCACATGTTAATTTTACGTGGAGTTCAATCAGCAGCACTTGTGAATTTAGTAACTACAATCGCAAAATTAGTACCTGTATTTGTATTTATTGTTATAGGAATCTTCGCGTTTCATATTGATACGTTCCTAGATGGATTTTGGGGACAAACTGGTTCTTTTTCATGGGGAGCAGTTGGCAGCCAAGTTAAAAGTACAATGCTTGTAACTTTATGGGTGTTCATTGGGGTAGAAGGGGCTGTTGTTTTATCAAGTCGAGCAAAAAATAGAAGTGATGTAGGGAAAGCAACGGTTATTGGCTTAATTGGTACACTCATCATTTACATTTTAATTACAGTACTGTCTCTTGGACTTATGCAGCAAGCAGATATTGCTAATTTAAAAAATCCGTCTATGGCTTATTTATTTGAAAGTGTTGTTGGAAAATGGGGTGCTATCTTTATTAATTTAGGTTTAGTTATCTCTGTATTAGGTGCTTGGTTAGGTTGGACTTTACTCGCATCTGAAATTCCGTATTTGGCGGCTAAAGACGGAGTATTTCCAAAATGGTTTGCAAAAGAAAATAAAAATAAAGCTCCAATAAATTCATTATGGATAACAAATGGCTTAATTCAAATGTTCTTATTAACATTCGTCGTTTCCGATCAGGCGTATAACTTTGCATTCTCATTAGCATCTTCAGCTATTTTAATCCCATATGCTTTTTCAGCATTTTATCAACTGAAGCATAGCTTAAAGTCTGAAGAAGCGGATCGAAATAAAAATATAATAATTGGTTTGATAGCAAGTATGTACGGTGTGTGGTTAGTTTATGCAGCTGGTTTAGAGTATTTATTATTAACAATGACTTTATATGCGCCAGGTATTTTTATTTTTTACAATGTTCAAAGGCAAAAGAGTTCGAAGCAAATATTTACTCGAGTGGAATTAGCATCATCGGTAGCAATTGGTGCTTTAGCATTCTTTGCGATTTATGGATTAATTACAGGCAATATTACTTTATAAAGCGTTGTGAAATCGAAATCAACTGGAGGGCTGAAATATGGCACGAAGAAAAATTGTAGTTGCACTAGGGGGAAATGCGATACAGTCTGGAAAAGCTACTGCGGGAGCACAGCAAGAAGCGTTAGAAAAAACAGCGGAACAACTTGTGAAAATAATGGAAAATGATGTAGATATAGTAATTGCGCATGGAAATGGTCCACAAGTGGGAAATATTTTATTACAGCAAAAAGCTGCAGAAACGGAAAAGACACCTGCAATGCCATTAGATACTTGTGGTGCAATGAGCCAAGGGATGATTGGATATTGGATGGAAAATGCGATTGAAAAGGCATTGAAAAAAAGGAATATAAAAAAAGACGTAGCAACGGTTATAACACGCGTTGTCGTGGATGAAAAAGATGAGGCATTTAAAAATCCAACTAAACCAATTGGTCCTTTTTATACAGAAGAAGAGGCCAGAAGATTAATGGAAGAAACAAAAGCAGTGTTTAAAGAAGATGCTGGCAGAGGGTGGAGACGTGTTGTTCCATCACCGAAGCCTGTAAGTATTCATGAACATAAAGTAATTAATTCTTTAGTTGAGGATGGAAATATAGTGATAGCTGTTGGTGGTGGTGGAATTCCAGTAATTGATTCTGAAGAAGGGTTAAAAGGAACTGAAGCGGTTATCGATAAAGATTTCGCTGCGCAGAAATTAGCTGAATTAGTAGATGCCGATACGCTCGTAATTTTAACTGCAGTTGATCATGTGTATGTAAATTATAATCAACTGAATCAAAAGAAATTAGAGCATGTCACAGTGAATCAATTAGAAGAATACATGGAAGAACAACAATTTGCTGCGGGAAGTATGCTTCCAAAAATTGAATCTGCTATTAATTTTGTTAATACAAATCCAAAAAGAAAAACAATTATTACGTCTTTAGAAAAAGTATATGAAGCACTAGAAGAAAAAGCTGGTACTATTATTTCTAAACAGAATGTATGCATGTATGTTTAAATAATTATGTACGCTATTTATTAGTAAAAAAGAATGGAGTTAGTAACTTCATTCTTTTTATGTATTAATATTTTTTGTACTCATTGTTCATAAAGTTTTCATGATGAAATCTGAATATATAAGTTAGTTATGATAAAATTAAATTTGAATACGCTTTCTTGATTTTTCGCTCCAACATACAGCAAGAGAGAGGGAATTTTATGAATAGACGGAACGTAGTTAAAGATTTAAAGCAATTTGAATTATTTGCTCATTTAACAGAAAAGAAATTGAAAGGTTTGACGGAGTTTGTCTATTGGCGAACTTATAAAAAGGGTCAATTTTTATTTTTAGAAGGGGATTCAAGAGAAAGAATTTACTTCATGTTAGATGGTTTTGTAAAGTTAGAGCGGGTAAATCAAAGTGGAAATTTATTATATGATGACTATGTAAAGCGGTATTCTATTTTTCCTTATGGTGGTATGTTTACAGACAGAGGATATAACTATACGGCAGAAGCGATGACAGATGTAGAGGTATATTATATTCCGACAGTAATTTTTGAAGATATGGTGAAATCTAGTAGGACGCAATTAATGTACGTTGTTCAGCAATTATCATCAATATTAAAACTAAACGAAAATCGAGTGCAAAACATTACAATTCCTAATGCACAAGATCGAGTCATTCAAACATTAAATTATTTAATGCAAGATTTAGGAGAACAGAGTGGCGAAACGATTGTAATTTCCTGCCCACTTACAACAATTGAAATATCGAAAATATCTGGTACGTCTCGAGAGACGGTTAGCGGCGTATTAAAACAATTAAAAAACGATAGTATTGTTACGATTCTGGATAAGAAAATTACAATACATAATCCAACATATTTTGAGGAAGTCTCTATGTGAAAATTGCATATGGATTTTCTAATTCATACTGTATATTAATAAAGTTCTTTATATATTTATAAGGAGCTTTTTTACGTTATCCTCTATAAAAAGATTGTATAGCATGGTAATAATAGCTAAAATCGATAATAAAAAAGTAAGGGGAAGGAGAGAAAGAATGGTCCGAATTGAGTATGATCGATTAGTAGCTATTTGTTACAGTATAGGGGTTTTGTTATTATTAAAAATTCCAAACGATAATGAATTAATTGGGGAAAAACTATTCAATTTCTTTAATGTTCCGGTATATACATATACTTATATGGATTATAAAGTCTCAAATATAGTAATCGTTTCTTTCATACTACATGTAATCGCATTTATATTATTTGTAAAATGGTTAGTAAAAAAGAAATCTAGTACATTTAGAACAATGAATAAGATAAAAGTAGTAGGCATTAGTATTTTGATTTTAATGATGCCGTTTATGCTAAATAACATCCTCCAGACATTGAATAAAACATGGTACTACGCAGGAAAAACAGGGGTAGAGGCGATAGAATATAAAAAAGAAGATAGTCAATGTAGAATGGAGAAGAATGAAGGGGATATTGAACAAAAGTGCATTGTTACTTTAAAAAATTATCGTAATCATTCACAAGCATTAAAAATTGTTTTATATGATAATGCAACAGAGACTTCCAAAAGTTATCCAGTACCGAAACCAGTCTATTTACAAAAACATGAGACAAAGCAATTGGAATTTCAAATTCCTGTTGCTTATAATAGCGGTATTGAAAAAGATAAAGTACCAAATATTAAATTACATTCATTGCATAAAAATGATGAGAAATACAATTAATCCGTAATTGAAAGTTTATGAGTAGGAGCAATAATTTGAAAAGATATAGAAAATCAACTTGAATCATCCAACATGCTGCGAGGTAACGGCATATTGGATGATTTTTTATTTTATCCCCTTTTTTACGTATGAAAGGGTGGGATACTTTGTTGAAAACGAAAAACATTGCAAGGATCATATATAGTTTTCACTTTACGTAATCTGTGAAAGTTAGAGCCATAGTAACTAGTTTGCCAATTTTTAATGTCGATATCGGGCCAATTGACATAATCACCTAGTGTATAAGGATCTAAGCTTTCTCTTAAATCTTTAACCCAGCGTATATTTCGATTTTCTTCATCATCGCATTTCCAAGAGGTAATATATTCTTGCGCAATAATTGCTTTGCGATGGAAATAAGCTGTTTCAGTAGGCGAAATATTTTCTACAGCACCTACGAGCGATTGGTGCCAAATACTCGCATCTTTATTTGGTGCATGAGAAAGAAAATATTGCATAATCTGAATGCCTTTAAGAGGGATAGGTTTATATACGTAGGAACCGGAGCGCTTGAAGTTTTCAGGGATGTTACCACTGTTAAAAAATTCAACAGCCTTTATATAAGGAACTTCATCTATAAAGAGAGAGGGGGTACCGGTTTCAAGAAGTGGTGATAATAAGGAATGGAGTTCAGAGGGAGAGCCAACAAACTCACCTTGTGCTTCAATTTTATTTTGTTGCTTTGCGAATAATTCAATTGATGAAGTGAGACGTTCATCTATATAAGGCGCCCAGTTTTGCCAAGCTTGAAATGCAGCGATAAAATCTTCCCATTCCCATGTGATGGAGAAGATTGATACATTTTTTATAGGATGTACTCGAAAAGTTAAAGAAGTAACAATTCCGAAGTTTCCACCACCACCGCCGCGGCACGCCCAAAACAAGTTAGGGTTTTCTTGTTCGTTTGCACGAATGATTTTTGCGCCCAATTTACCGCATGCTTGTACCATTTCAACTTCTACTAATTGATCACATGTTAATCCAAATAAGCGTGAAAGCATACCGATACCACCACCAAGTGTTAATCCAACAATTCCAACACTTGCACTTGTACCAGCCGGTATTGTAACACCATAATTCCAAAGTTCTTTATAAACCGTACCAAGATTTGCACCAGCTTCAATTGTTGCTGTTAATTTATTTGTATTAACAGTAATGCGATGCATTTCACTCACATCAATAATAAGTCCTCTATTTAAAAGAGAAAAATTTTCATAGCTATGACGTCCGCTTCTTAAGCGAAATGGTATATGACGTTCACGTGCCCATTTTAAGGCATTACACACATCAGTTTTATTTTGGCAAAAAACAATAATACAAGGGAGTTTTGGAATACTTAAATTTAAATTCATTCGGGCCACGTCATAGTCAGGATCTGAGGGAACAACGATACGACCTGTTAATTTTGTTTGTTTCAATTTATCACTCCTTTCTAAAATAAGCAGTGCTTTTTATTAATATATGAAAAGCGTATGTAACGTGCGTGGACAAGAGCAGATAAGAATGAGATTTACCTTTGTGAGAAATAAATAAAGTGAAGGCTAATAATCAGTGGGAGTTTTGTTCCTCCCCCACTGATTATTAGCCTTCACCAATCGGACTTTAACGGGCAGCCCGATCCCCACCGAACTTCTTTGCTTTCGCTGAATTTTGAGGTGGGGTTCTTACTGCTCGGCCAATAGCGGGATAAAGCATAAGAATAAGGAATCTACATAGAGTTCAATGAAAACAGTTGCAAACTATTCATATTTTGTTATGATAGTGTTACGAAAACGTTTGCATAAAATTTCCGATGGGATGCAAAAGGAGAGAATGACTATGAATAAGACATGGTGGAAAGAAGCAGTTGCTTATCAAATTTATCCACGAAGCTTTATGGATTCAAATGGTGATGGTATTGGAGATTTACAAGGTATTATTGCAAAGCTGGATTATTTAAAAGATTTAGGTATAGATGTAATTTGGATTTGTCCAATGTATAAGTCTCCCAATGATGATAATGGTTATGATATTAGTGATTATCAAGATATTATGGATGAGTTTGGTACAATGGCGGATTTTGATGCTTTATTAGATGAAGTTCATAAGCGTGACATGAAGCTTATTATTGATTTAGTTATTAATCATACGAGTGATGAACATCCATGGTTTATTGAATCTCGTTCATCTAAAGACAATCCGAAGCGTGATTGGTACATTTGGCATGATGGTAAAGATGGTGCGGAACCAAACAACTGGGAAAGTATTTTTAATGGTTCGGCATGGGAATATGATGAAGTAACAGAACAATATTATTTACATTTATTCTCACGTAAACAACCAGATTTAAACTGGGAGAATAAAGAAGTTCGTGAAGTGTTATACGATACAGTTAATTGGTGGCTTGATAAGGGAATTGATGGTTTCCGTGTTGATGCAATTAGCCATATTAAAAAAGAAGATGGCTTCAACGATATGCCAAATCCAAAAGAATTAAAGTATGTACCATCTTTTGATAAACATATGAATGTGGATGGTATTCAACCTTTATTAGAAGAGTTAAAAGAAAATACATTTTCTAAGTACGATATTATGACTGTTGGTGAAGCGAATGGCGTTAAGATTGAAGATGCTGAGCTTTGGGTTGGAGAAGAGCAAGGTAAATTCAATATGGTATTCCAGTTTGAACATTTAAGCTTATGGGATGCAGAAAAGAAGAAAGACCTTGATGTTGTAGGATTGAAAAAGGTATTAACGAAATGGCAAAAAGGATTAGAGAATAAAGGATGGAATGCTTTATATATCGAGAATCACGATAAGCCACGTATCGTTTCAACGTGGGGAGATGATAAACAATATTGGCGTGAAAGTGCAACAGCTCTAGGAGCGATGTATTTCTTTATGCACGGTACACCGTTTATTTATCAAGGACAAGAAATTGGTATGACAAATGTTCAGTTACCAAATATTGAAGATTACGATGATGTAGCAATTAAAAATTTATATCGAGAGAAAATTGCAGAAGGCGTATCACATCAAGATATGATGGAAATTATATGGGCTTCTTGCCGTGATAATTCACGTACACCTATGCAATGGAACGATGAGATGAATGCTGGTTTCACAACAAGTGCACCTTGGTTTGGCATGAATCCAAATTACAAAGAAATTAATGTTGAAAAGCAAAAAAATGACGAAAAGTCTATTTTCAATTTCTATAAGACAATGATTGCCTTGAAAAAAGAGCACGATGTATTGAATTATGGTACGTACGATTTACTTTTAGAGGACGATCCACAAATTTATGCATATACACGTACGTTACAGGATGAAAAAGTCATTGTAATTAGTAATATCTCAAAAGAGGAAGCTGTGTATAATGAGCCATTATTCGCACTAGAACGCAAACGTTTGCTTTTAAATAACTATGAAGTTGCGGAACATGAACAATTAACTACAATCACGTTAAAACCTTATGAAACAAGGGTTTATCGCATTTCATAATACAAAAGGATGCTCCTTGAGCATCTTTTTTTATGAAAAAAAATAAATTTCTATTGCAATGTGAAAACGCTTTTATTAAAATAGATTTATGAAAACGGTTGCGTAACGGGAAAAAGATAAAGCAATATGAGGAATCGTTTTCATAAGAGAAACAGAAATTATAATTTAAATCATTATGTTGTTATAAATAAAGGGGAGGAAGAACAGATGAAAATTACGTCTTTTGATTTTTGGCAAAAGTTCGGGAAAGCATTATTAGTTGTTGTAGCTGTAATGCCAGCAGCTGGTTTAATGATTTCCATCGGTAAGCTAATTGGAATGTCTGCTGGGGATATTAACGCAGTTCATACTATTGCTCGTGTAATGGAAGACATCGGTTGGGCAATTATTACAAATTTACACATTTTATTTGCAGTAGCAATTGGGGGATCTTGGGCGAAGGATCGCGCAGGTGGTGCATTTGCAGCACTATTAGCATTCGTCTTAACAAATCGAATTACAGGAGCAATATTTGGCGTAAACGCTCAAATGTTAGCGGATTCAAAAGCGACAGTTTCTTCAGTATTAGCAGGAGATTTAGTTGTAAAAGATTACTTTACTTCTGTACTTGGTGCACCAGCATTAAACATGGGAGTTTTCGTAGGGATTATCACAGGTTTCTTAGGAGCTACTTTATATAACAAATACTATAACTATAATAAACTGCCACAGGCATTAGCATTCTTTAATGGAAAACGATTCGTACCATTCGTTGTAATTGTTTGGTCTACAGTCACTGCGATTGTATTATCACTTTTATGGCCATTTATCCAAAGTGGATTAAATGAATTTGGTCGCTGGATTGCAGCATCTAAAGATAGTGCGCCAGTTGTTGCGCCATTTGTATATGGAACGTTAGAACGTTTATTATTACCATTCGGATTACATCATATGTTAACGATTCCGATGAATTACACAGAGCTAGGCGGAACATATACGATGTTAACTGGCTCAAAAGTTGGACAAATTGTAGCAGGACAAGATCCATTATGGCTTGCATGGATTACAGACTTAAATAATTTATTAGCAAGTGGAGATACGAAAGCATATAACGATTTATTAAATAACGTTGTACCAGCTCGTTTCAAAGCTGGACAAGTTATCGGCTCAACAGCAGCGTTAATGGGGATTGCTTTTGCGATGTTCCGTAATGTTGATAAAGAAAAACGTGCAAAATATAAACCAATGTTCTTATCAGCAGCATTAGCAGTATTTTTAACAGGTGTAACAGAACCAATTGAATTCATGTTCATGTTTATTGCACCAGTACTATATGTTGTATATGCTATTACAACAGGACTTGCATTTGCATTAGCAGATTTAATCAACTTACGTGTTCACGCATTTGGATTTATTGAGTTAATTACTCGTACACCGATGATGGTTAATGCAGGACTAACAAGAGATTTAATCAATTTCGTTATCGTTTCATTAGTATTCTTCGGTCTTAACTTTACATTATTCAATTTCTTAATTAAAAAGTTCAATTTACCAACACCAGGACGTGCAGGTAACTATATTGATAATGAAGATGAGTCATCAGAAGGAACAGGAAATGTACAAGATGGTTCATTAGCAACAAAAGTTATTGATTTATTAGGTGGAAAAGAAAATATTGCTGACGTAGATGCTTGTATGACGCGTTTACGTGTAACAGTAAAAGATTTAGATGTTGTTGCACCAGAAGCGCAGTGGAAACAAAATGGTGCTTTAGGGCTAATCGTAAAAGATAAAGGTGTACAAGCAGTATATGGTCCGAAAGCTGACGTATTAAAGTCAGACATTCAAGATATGTTAGGTGCGTAATAATATGAAATTGCTAACTTTAAACTGTCACTCTTGGCAAGAAGAGAATCAAATGGAAAAGATAAAATATCTTGCTAAAGTCATTCAAGAAGAAGAATACGATGTCATCGCATTGCAAGAAGTCAGTCAGTCGATACAAGCTGAAAATGTATGCGGTAACAAGAAAAAAGATAATTTTGGACTTTTACTATTAGAAGAGTTAAAAGCGTTACATGTAAAAGATTACAATATTACTTGGGATTTCTCTCATATTGGTTATGATGTGTATGAAGAAGGATTAGCGATTCTAACGAAACATAATGTTATAAAAGAAGATATGTTTTTTGTATCAGAAAATAAGGATACAACGTATTGGAAAACACGCAAAATTGTAAGTGCAACAATTGCTTATAATGGTAAGAACATCACGTTTTACTCTTGCCACCTCGGTTGGTGGAATGACGAAGAAGAATCATTTAAAGATCAAGTGGATTGTTTGATGGAGCGTGTAGATAGCAATGAACTTTCCTTCTTAATGGGGGATTTTAATAATAATGCTCGTTTGCAGGGTGAAGGTTATGAATATTTGATGCAAAAAGGTTTGTACGACACATACGAACTAGCGATAGAGAAGGATGAAGGAACAACTGTCCAAGGCGAGATTGCTGGTTGGGATGAAAATAAACATAATTTGCGAATCGATTTAATAGTGTGTAACCAAAGTAAAAGAGTTCGTTCTTCTAAAGTTATTTTTAATGGTACAAATCGAAATGTAATTTCAGATCATTTCGGTGTAGAGGTTCAATTAGATATATAATAGAAGAAATCCTCACAGATGATGAAAAGCTGTGAGGATTTTTTTTAGGAATACAAGTATTTCCAAGAGAAAATACTTGTATTTTTTATGACATTTCCTATATATTTGTTATTATTGAATGTAAAACTAATTTGGTCATTTTGTATGCATACTTTTTTTACTTCGTTATATAATGAAGTAAGTGAAATATTTAATGGGAAAAATAGTGTGTTTTCGTTTAATCCACGATGTAGAAAGTGATATAATTGCAAAATGTATGTATCATTTTCTAAAGAAGGAAAAATATATAATTAGGTGATAACTTCTATGAAACAAATTTGGCGTATTTATAAGACAGATTTACGGAATGTAGCTAAACATTGGGCTGCAATTGTTATTGTTTTAGGGTTAATGATTTTACCATCGTTATATGCATGGTTTAACATTAAAGCTTCTTGGGATCCATATGGAAATACAAAAGAGGTTCCCATTGCAGTTTCTAACCAAGATGCAGGCTCTAATTTAAGAGGGAAAGATATCAATATCGGGAAAGAGATTGTAGATTCTCTTAAGAAAAACAAAAACCTTGGTTGGAAATTTGTAGACGAAAAACAGGCAATTTACGGAGTTGAGCGTGGAGATTATTATGCAAGCATTACGATTCCGAAAGACTTCTCTGAAAAAATTGCAACTGTTCTGGATGAAAATCCACAGAAACCAGAACTTGATTACTATGTAAATGAAAAGGTAAATGCGATTGCACCGAAAATTACAGCAAAAGGTGCATCAGGTATTACAGAAGAAATTAGTAAAAACTTTGTTAAAACAGCGAATGGTGAGATTTTTAAAATTTTCAATGACCTTGGAATCGATTTAGAAACAAACTTACCAAGCATCGAGAAAGTAAAAGATCTTGTCTTTAAGTTAGAAGCGCAGTTCCCAGAAATGAATACACTGATGGATAAGGCGTTAGATGATGCGACTCGAGCAGAGGATGTTGTGAAAGTAGCGCAAAAAGAGCTGCCAGTTGTAGAAAGTGTTATTAATGATGGTCAAGAAGCGTTAGGGAATTTAGATAAGTTCTTTGCAAGAAATGATGAAACATTGCAACGTGCTCCAGGAACTATTAAGAATAATTTAATTGTAATGCAAAAAGGTTTAGATGGTGCTGCGGCAATTACGGATTTCTTAAAGAATCCATCATTGGATTTCAATCTGGCACTCCCAGATCCATCCAAGTTCCCGGAATTGCCAAATATAACTATCCCGCAAATACCAACGCTTCCAGAGTTACCGCAAGTGAATGGCGAGGGATATAAAAATATTGCTAAAAATATTGATCAAACTGTAAATAATGTTTTTAGTTCAATACGTGTTGGAACAACGTATGCACAAGGCGTTATAAACGGATTGCAAAATGGTAATTTTGACCCAGAAAAAGCGAAACAAGATCTTAACAAGGTTTCTGAAACTCTTCAAGGTCGTGCAGATAGTGTTTCGTATGTAATTGATGTCTTTACTAAATTTAAAGAATCTGTACCAACTGATTCTGGAAAAGACTTCTTCCAAAAACGAATAGATAAATTAACAAATCTTAAATCAGCTATTGAAAATGCAAATGGTGGCGTTAAAGATATCGCTAATATTATTGGTACAGGGCAAGAAGTGAAACAAGATGTAAGAGATGCTACTAATAAAAAGTTAGATGCAATCAATAACTTAGTAAATCAAGCAGAAGCAGATTATAATGCGACGTTTGTAGCGGATTTTGAAAAAGCAGTAAGCACAGCTGAACAATTGAAAAATAAGGCTGATAATGTAAAAGAAGATGCTCAGCAGCTTAGAGGCAATTTAAATCAAGATATAAATAAAGCTAATGAGATATTAAACAATGGTAGAGAGAACTATGATCAGGCTGTAGCGGATTACGCAAAACTAAAAACTAGTCTTGAAAAGGCAAAAGAAGATTTAAGTAATAAAGGTGTTAACGGCTTAGATTCTACAAAAGTAGCCTTAAATGAATTAAATGGGCAGTTTAAAGCAAGTTGGAATTTAGCTAATGACATGATTCCAGTTCTGGAAAGTACAAATAAAGTTTTAGCGGATGTGAATAGTGATAAAAACCTTAATGGTACAATTTCTAAGTTAAATAAAGCAAAAGATGGTTTGCAAAAAGGAATGGATTTAACTGATAAAGGAATTGACGCTATTAATAAAGGTCAAAAACCAGCAGCAGATGTTATTGAGAGTATTAATGAAGTGTCTAAAAATGTTTCAGCACAATTAGGCGATATTTTGGCTAAATATGATTCAGAAATTACTCCGAATTTCAATGCAGCAATTGCTCGTACAAAAGAGATGTCTAAAAACACAACTCAAATTTTAAGCGAAGCAGACAAAAAGCTTCCAGACGTTAAAAAGTTACTAGAAGATTCATCAAAAGGTTTAGTTGACGGTAAAAAGAAATTAACAGACATTAAAGCTGAAATGCCGGAGACTGAGAAAAAGATTAAAGAATTAGCAGATAAAATTCGTGATTTTGAATCTGAAGAAGATTTAAAAGACATCATACGCTTATTGAAAAATGATGTTGAAAAGCAAAGTGATTACTTTGCGAATCCAGTAAATTTAAAAGAGAATAAATTATTTGCGATGCCGAACTACGGTTCAGCGATGTCACCATTCTATACAGTGCTTGCATTATGGGTAGGCGCATTATTAATGGTTTCATTATTAACGGTAGAAGTACATGAAGAGGGCGCAAATTATAAGAGCCATGAAGTTTACTTCGGACGTTTATTAACATTCTTAACGATAGGTCTTTCACAAGCGTTTATCGTATCGATGGGAGATATATTCTTACTCGGTACGTACGTAGTCGATAAGTTCTGGTTTGTATTATTTAGTTTATTTATTGGTGGGGTCTTCGTTTGTATCGTATACTCACTCGTTTCTATTTTCGGAAACGTTGGGAAATCGATGGCGATCATTTTACTTGTACTGCAAGTAGCAGGATCGGGCGGAACATTCCCAATTCAAATGACACCGGCGTTCTTCCAAGCACTTTATCCGTTCTTACCATTCACATACGCAATTAGTGCAATTCGTGAAACAGTGGGTGGAATGCTTTGGGATATCGTAACAAGAGATTTACTTGTACTAAGTGTTTTCGTAGTAGTTATGATTGTTGCTGCATTATTACTGAAAACGCCAATTAATAAATCAAGCGAAAAATTCGTTGAGAATGCAAAAGGAAGTAAAATTATTCACTAAAAAAAGGTTCCTACCGATAGAGGTAGGAACCTTTTTTGTTTAATCAAATTTTAATTTCTTTAATGCTTCTGCGAACGGGTTATTTAATGGTTCTTCTTCTTTGTTCTGTTGTTTCAAATATTTTTGAACGTCACGCTTATCAGCTTTGTTTCCAGATTCTTTTTTACGTCGCTCCTGGAATGTCGATAATTTTTCGCGATAGCCACATTTACATGCAAAGATTTGACCTTCACCTTCACCACGTAGTTCTAGTTTCTTCTTACATTGTGGACAACGAGCGTTTGTTGTGCGAGATACATTTTTACGATGACCACATTCACGGTCTTGGCATACGAGCATTTTTCCTTTTTTGCCGTTTACTTCTAGCATCGGTTTACCACAGTCTGGACAAGACTTTGTTGAAATGTTGTCATGTTTATATTTTTTATCGCTCGATTTAATTTCAGAAACAATTTCTTTCGTATAGTTCTTCATTTCAGAAATGAAGACTTCTTTTTTCAGTTTACCTTTTGCGATAGCCTCAAGTTTTTGTTCCCATTCACCAGTTAGTGTAGGAGATTTTAACTCTTCTGGTACTAAATCAAGTAACTGACGGCCTTTTGATGTAATGTGAATATCTTTACCACGCTTTTCAAGTAAAAATGAATTGAAGAGTTTGTCGATAATATCTGCACGTGTCGCTACAGTGCCTAATCCACCAGTCGATTTTAACGTATCAGCAAGTTGTTTATTTTGCGTATCCATATATTTTGTAGGATTCTCCATTGCTGAAAGTAAAGTCGCTTCATTAAATCGTGCAGGTGGCTTTGTTTGACCTGATGTTTGCATAATTAACTTTACAGCTAATGTATCACCTTTTTCAATGTGAGGTAGAAGCTGCTCTTTTACGTCATCAGTTACATCATCGTCTTCAAAGCGATTTTCGTATACTTCTTTCCAACCAGCGTGTAAAACCGTTTTTCCGCGTGCAATGAACGTTTCATTACCAACTTTTGTGCGTAACGTTAGTTGCTCGTATTCGAATGCTGGGAATAAAACAGCTAAGAAACGTTTCACAACTAAATCATAAATTTTACGCTCTTTATCTGTAAAGGATGAGAAATTAACGTATCCTTCTGTTGGAATAATTGCGTGATGATCGCTTACTTTACTATCATCAACAAATGATTTATTAGGCTTAATTGGCTTTTGTAGTACTTTATGTGCTAACGGACGATATTCCCCGACACCGCACGCTTTTAGACGTTCTGGAAGTGTTCCAACGATATCAGATGAAATGTAGCGTGAATCTGTACGAGGATACGTCAACACTTTATGTTGTTCATATAATTTCTGCATAATGTTTAATGTTTCTTTAGCAGAGTAACCAAACTTTTTATTTGCATCACGTTGTAATTCAGTTAAATCGTAAAGGCCAGGAGAGAATGACTTCTTCTGTTTTTTATCAATTTCCACAACAGTGGCATTTTGTTTATCTAGATTTTTTACAATACCATCAATTTTTTCTTTATTAAAACTACGGCTATTACCGTTTGCATCTTGCCAAGTTAGTTTTAACTTATCAGTTGTTAGGGCTTCGATACCATAGTAAGTTTGAGCCTTAAAGTTCTTTATTTCATCTTCACGACTAGCGATCATAGCGACAGTAGGCGTTTGTACACGACCGCAATTTAGTTGAGCGTTAAAGCGAGTTGTTAAAGCCCGAGTCGCGTTAAGGCCGATATACCAGTCAGCTTCTGAACGTGCAACTGCTGAAGCGTATAAATTGTCATATGCCTTACCTGGTTTTAAATTTGCAAAACCATCTTTAATTGCTTTATCGGTTACAGAAGAAATCCATAAACGTTTAATTGGTTTATTGAGCTTAACTTTATCGATAATCCAGCGTGCGACTAATTCGCCTTCACGTCCAGCATCTGTCGCTACAATAATTTCATTTACATCTTTTCTAAGTAGCTGGCTTTTCACAGCATTAAACTGTTTACCAGTTTGTTTAATAACCGTTAATTTCAAACGCTCCGGTAGCATCGGTAAGTCTTCTAAATTCCATTTTTTATATTTCACATCATAGCTTTCTGGATCTGCTAATGTAACGAGATGACCTAAAGCCCAAGTTACAATATATTTACTACCTTCAAGATAGCCGTTTCCTTTTTTATCACACTTCAGTACACGAGCAATATCTCGCGCAACGGAAGGTTTTTCAGCGATTACAACGCTTTTTGACATATTAAAAACATCCTTTCAAATTTCCATAAGTTAAATATAGCATACATTTTCTTGAGATTCAGTTTCGCTCGAGGTTTGAGCTGTTTTAGTGGAATGAACAAAACTCCCACTGATTAAAGTTTCACTTTATACGGAAAAGTAAAGAACTTGTTATTTTACTAGAATAAGAGTAGACTTTGAAGTAGATGAATAAGAAACACATGGGAGTTTGTGGATGCAAACTGAGAGTATGACTAATCCGTCATTGACCATTTGAACCTGTTGGATAATGCCAGCGTAGGGAGAGTGTAAAAGCACATGTTCAGGCACTTTGCATACGCGCAAAGTGCCTTTTTGTGTATCTCCCATCATTATAGTTAGGAGATGAAAAGGATGAATAGGAAAGAAATTAGTAAAGTAGTGGATTTAGTGAGGGAATCTAATCCGCTCGTTCATAATATTACAAATGTTGTTGTAACAAACTTTACAGCGAACGGTTTGTTAGCACTAGGGGCATCGCCTGTAATGGCGTATGCAAAAGAAGAAGTAGCAGAAATGGCTAGCATTGCGGGAGCATTAGTATTAAATATGGGAACACTTCGTCCCGAGGAAGTAGAAGCGATGTTACTTGCTGGTAAGTCGGCTAATACGAATGATGTACCAGTATTGTTTGATCCTGTTGGCGCAGGAGCAACATCGTATCGAACAGAAGTTGCGAGACATATTCCAGCTGAAATAGATCTAGCGATAACTCGTGGGAATGCAGCTGAAGTAGCTAACGTTATTAATGAGAGATGGGAAATTAAAGGGGTAGATGCTGGTACTGGAAATGGCAATGTTGTAAATATTGCAAAACAGGCAGCAGAGGAATTGAATACAGTTGCGGTCATTACTGGAAAAGAAGATGTCGTTACAGATGGAGAGCGAACGATTCTTATTCGAAACGGCCACTCTATTTTAACAAAGGTTACTGGAACGGGTTGTTTACTAACTTCTGTAATAGGAGCATTTGTTGCGGTAGAAAAAGATTATGTAAAGGCAGCAGTAGCAGCAGTAACATTTTATGGTGTAGCTGCGGAGCTAGCAGCTGCTAAGACGGTAGAAAAAGGGCCTGGTAGTTTCCAAATTGAATTTTTAAATCAATTAGCGAATACAACTTCCGGTGATATTGAGAAGTATGGGAAGATTGAGGAGTTAGAGTAAGGGGATGAAACACATGATGCGCATTGAAACCAAGAAAATGTCTAACCTATTACAAGTGTATTTTATTATGGGAAGCAATAATTGCACGAAGGATCCGTTAGCTATATTGAAAGAAGCGTTAGACGGTGGAGTGACACTTTTTCAATTTCGTGAAAAGGGAGAAGGGGCTTTAACTGGAGAGGATAGAGTGCGTTTTGCAAAGAAATTGCAGGCGCTTTGCAAGGGATATGGTGTTCCTTTCATTGTAAATGATGATGTAGAATTGGCCATTGAATTAGATGCAGATGGTGTTCATGTGGGACAAGATGATGAAGGGATTACATCTGTTCGTGAAAAGATGGGAGATAAAATTATCGGTGTATCTACACATACAATTGAAGAAGCAAAATGGGCGATTGAAAACGGAGCAGATTATTTAGGAGTTGGGCCTATTTTTCCAACAAGTACGAAAAAAGATACGAAAGCGGTTCAAGGAACGAAAGGATTAGCTCATTTTAGAGAACAAGGAATTATAGTGCCGATTGTTGGTATCGGTGGGATTACAATTGAAAATACTGCTGCCGTTATAGAAGCGGGTGCTGATGGTGTTTCAGTTATTTCTGCAATTAGTCTAGCGGATTCTGCGTATGAAAGTACGAAGCGATTAGCTCGGGAAGTAAATAAGTGTTTGTAGATAAAAGACCACGTAGTATGAAAATACTACGTGGTCTTTTGTCGTATAAAACAAAATATGCCGCCTAAACTAGTATGTATAAACATATATTGTTTCGGAGGCGAAGGCATGATTGTATTTCAGGATATTATAGCTGCTTATGAGAAAATGAAGGGCATTGTACATATGACCCCATTAGATTATTCAAGTACATTTAGTGAGTTATCACAGAATGAAGTGTATTTAAAGCTGGAGAATTTACAAAAGACAGGCTCTTTTAAAGTACGTGGTTCTTATAATAAAATGGTTTCTCTTGAGAAAGGTGATTTAGAAAATGGTGTTGTTGCGGCATCTGCTGGAAATCATGCGCAAGGAGTCGCTTATTCTAGTAATATGCTTAGTATTCCTTGTACGATTGTGATGCCAAAAGGTGCTCCGTTAAGTAAGGTGCTTGCGACAAAAAGGTACGGTGCACATGTAGAATTACAAGGTGATGTATTTGATGATGCATTAGCTTATGCACTAGATTTAAAAGAGAAGACAGGAGCGAAATTTGTACATCCATTTGATGATGAAGCAGTAATTGCTGGTCAAGGTACAGTCGGTCTGGAAATATTACAACAGCTGGAAGATGTAGAGGCTGTTATTTGTCCTATTGGAGGTGGAGGACTAATTGCAGGAGTTGCGATGGCAATTAAAGAACAAAAGCCATCAGTGAAAATATATGGGGTGCAGACACTTGCTTGTCCGGGAATGAAACAGTCACTTGAGGAAAAGAAGGTAATAACAGTAGAGTCGACGCCAACTATGGCGGATGGAATCGCGGTTAAAAGGCCAGGTGATTTGACTTTTGAACTTGTACAACGTTATGTGGATGATGTGTTTTGTGTAGATGAAATGGAAATTGCACGAACGATGTTAATGCTTCTTGAACGGAACAAATTGTTGGTTGAAGGGTCTGGTGCGAGCTCATTAGCTTCTTTGCTTTATCACAAAGTCCCAATAAAAGAAAAAAAGGTCGTATCCGTACTAAGTGGTGGAAATGTCGATGTAAACTTTATTTCGCGTATTATTGAGCATGGAATGGTTGAAGCAGGACGCTTCATTCACATCGCGACAATGATTAAAGATAAGCCAGGCTATTTGCACCATTTGCTCGAGATTGTAACAAATTTTGAAGCGAATGTATTAAATATACATTTAGAACGGATTGGTACAAAGGTATTTCCAGGATATGCGCAATTGCACTTGTCATTAGAAACGAAAGATAGAAATCATATTGAAGAAATATTGAGTGGTTTAAAAAAGAAAGGGTATGTTGTAGAAGTTATTGATTGAAAAAATTAAACAAACGTTTAATTAAAAAAGCACAAACCCTTTTAAATTATAGGTTTGTGCTTTTTACTTAAAACATAATTGAAATTAAGAGCATTCCAATTCCGATAGAAGTAAAGGTTGCGATTAAGCCGGGAATCATGAAACTATGATTTAAAACATATTTACCGATACCTGTTGTACCAGTGCGGTCGAAGTTAATGGCAGCAACAATTGTTCCATAGTTTGGAATGAAGAAGTATCCGTTTACTGCAGGGAACATAGCAATCAGTAATGCTGGCGGAATACCAAGAGATAGTCCAAGTGGCATTAAGGCACGAACTGTTGCTGCTTGGCTGTACAGTAAAATAGATAGAATGAATAATGCGATAGCAAATAGCCATGGTGCACTTGTAACTAAGTGCTGAATTGATCCTTGAATCATATTTAAGTTTCCGTTAAAGAAAGTATCTCCCATCCAAGCGATACCGAAAATAGCAACAACCGCTGTTGCTCCAGCTTTAAAGACGTTACCAGACACAATGCTTTCTACATTTGGTTTACAGAAAATAATAATAAGAGCTGCGATGGTTAACGTAACCATTTCAATTGTGTTTGGCATGGAAAGACGAACTAACTTCCCGTCAACCATCCATCCCGGACGAAGTGCTTCAAATGAACCAAGAAGTACGACAAGGAAAGTTCCTACTAGGAAAAGAATAACTGATAATTTAGCGCCTTTTACACCTACAAATTCTTTTTTCTTTTCAAGCTTAGGAATCATACCTTCTTTTAATCGTTTTAAGTATTCAGGGTCTTCATTTAGTTCTTTCCCCATTTTACTAGCAACGAATGCAGCTACCATACAAGCGATGAAAGTAGAAGGGATACTTACTTTTAAAATATCTAATAAAGTAATTTTATAGTCAGCTAACATTGCTAAAAGGGCAACTGTGGCAGCTGAAATGGGACTAGCTGTAATTGCTTGTTGAGAAGCGATTACGGCAATTGACATTGGTCGCTCTGGTCTAATTCCTGATTCACGAGAGACTTCTGCGATAACAGGAAGTACAGAATAGGCAACGTGACCAGTGCCAGCACATAGTGTGAACAAATAAGTAACAATTGGAGCGAAAAATGTAATGCGCTTTGGATTTTTTCGTAAAGCTTTCTCAGCTAGATGAACAAGATAGTCCATTCCTCCAGCGGCTTGCAAAGCACCAGCGGCAGTAATTACTGCTAAAATCATAAGCATTACATCGATAGGAGGAGCGGTTGGTTGTAAGTGGAAGACAAAAACGAGTATTGCCATACCAACTCCACCCATTACTCCTAAGCCAACTCCGCCTAGGCGTGCACCAATAAAAATGCAGAGTAATAAGGTAAGAAATTGTAGCCAAAACATGATAAATTACCTCCGAAATTCATAAGTTAAGATATATTCGAATAATTTAATTTAAATGAAAATTAGTGAAATATCCGAAGGGATCTTTGATTTATATACGTTTTTTATTATATAACATAAAAAAAGTAACATTCACGTATTTTGTTAAATTATTTCGAAAAAATAATACATTGGAATTTTATATTTATATCTCTAAATAAGTAGACATTTTAATTTAAATGTTGTAACCTTGGAAAGAGAATAATTTAATTCTCATAGAACTCCCATATCGTTCAACTCGTTCAGCGAGAAAGGCAAACTGATGGAAACATGAGGGCGCAAAACTATAGGGGCTAAGGTCGAAAGGCTATGCTAGCCAGTTACCGGACGGATAGGGTTGGTCTTGACCAATGCTTTTTACATTGGTCTTTTTTTATTCTCGAACATATTGAGAATCATTCCAAACAAAATATTGATATATTTTGTTTTTTTGTTTTAAGTAATTAAGGAAGGTGAATATTGATGAAAAAGTATTGGCATAAGTTATCGTTTCTTCAAAAGAACGTCTTATTAACTGTATTAGTTATTTTGACGCTTGTTGGAAGTATGGGCGCGTTAAGTTTCAATTTGTTTCAAAATAGTATGATGTCTTTATTTGAAAGGCAGTCTATTGAAACCGGAGAGATAGTAGTACATGACTTGGATACAGAATTAGTTAAAGATATGGCGAAAGATCCTACAACCGAAAGAGTGAAAAAAGAAAAGTTAACAGAGCAATTAGATGAAGTGACAAAAGGTTTAAAAAGTGTGGGACAAACGTATGTTACAGGAGCAAAGCCGAATGAAAAACGAGAATTACAACTCGTTGGTTTGACTACAGAGCTAACAAATGCAGTGCCTGTAAAGCCGGGAGATTATTATGAACAACCGACTCATTGGATGGATGCATATGATAAAGTGATGGACACGAAAAAGGCCCAAATGACAGAAGTATATGAAGATGAATTAGGTTCGTGGGTGACAATATTAGAACCAATTAAAGATGGAGAAAACAATATTGTTGCAATTGTTGCGGCTGATTTAGATGCTTCTATCGTTCCTAGTACAAAGAAGAATTTTATGATACAAGGTTTACTCTTTATTATTATTTCATTAGCAATCGCGACTATTGCTCAATTCTTTATCGTACGTAACTCGTTAGCTCCATTAAAAGATTTACGAGAGGGATTACGTAAGATTGGTGAAGGTGACTTAAGTATTAAATTAAAAGAAAGACCAGATGATATTGGAATTATTAATGTTTATTTCAATGATACAATTGAGAAATTTAAAGGGATTATAGATAAAGTTAGGCAGACCGCTGAGCAAGTTTCTTCTTCTTCACATGAATTGTCGGCAAGCACAGAGGAAAATAGCATGGCAGTTCAAGAGATTGCAAGTTCTATTGAAGGTTTAAGAGTAGGGGCACAGTCTCAAGAAACTTCAGTCCAACAATGCTTAGGAATTGTGCATGGAATGGAAGATAAGGTAGAAGAGATAACTGGAGCTGCGAAACAAGTTGCGGTTGCCTCAGAAGGTATGGAGCAACATTCAATTGAAGGTAATGAAGTGATTGGACAAATTATTAATCAAATGAGTTTAATCCAAAATGCAGTGAAAGATTTATCTTCTATTATTTATTCGTTAGAAACAAGATCAAAAGAAATTAGTGATATTGTAACTGTAATTACAGGTATTTCAAATCAAACAAATTTATTAGCTTTAAATGCTTCTATTGAAGCTTCTCGTGCTGGAGCAGCTGGAAGAGGATTTGCAGTTGTTGCTGATGAAGTACGTAAATTAGCAGAACAAACTGAAACGTCAGCGAAAGATATAGCAAAATTAATTAGTGAAACACAAGCTGAAACAGAAGAGGCTGTAGTTTCAATGCAAAAAGGTTCAAAAGAAGTAGAATCTGGAATTTCACTTGTTCAAAGTAGTGGTGCTTTCTTTGAAAAAATTTCAAAATCAGCACAATCTGTTAAAAATCAAGTGAAAGCTGTTTCTGGCAATTCGAGTGATATTTTACAAAATAGCCAGAATATCGTTCAAGTCGTAAATGAATTATCACATATTGCAAATACTTATGCGAATAGTAGTAGTAATGTTGAAGAAAGCATGAAGGAGCAAGAAATATCAGTACAAGATATTGCAGAATTAGCGACTTCTTTAAGTTGGCTTTCTCAGGAATTGCAAGAGCTAATTGGTGAGTTTAAAAGCGAATAAGGAAAAGTGAAATTTTAATCAAGGGGGCAGCCCCCTTGATTATGAGTTGAACAAATCTGCCCGTTAATACGGGATAAAAAAGGTGTGAATTTTCACACCTTTATTATATTTAGGAGAGGAATTTACATAAATATGAAATTAGCGATTTCTTATAATGAGATGGTAAAAGAATTTTTAGGGAAAGTAGAAGGGAGTATTCAAATACCTAAAGATGCGCAAAAGATAGAGTTTGGAATAAAAAGAAAAACTATACCATTTCCAAAATTGACTCATATTGTAGATTTAATAGGAGCAGCCGCGACGTGGTTATATCATGTTTCTAAAGAAAAACATATTGTCGTGCTATATCATGTAAGAGGAAGTTTATTTCCGATTACTATTGAAGTTTCTAATTTTCTCTCCTATGAAAGTTTGAATTTGCAGATTGAAGAGCAGCTGGAACAAATTAAAGAAATGAATGAGGAAGAAATAGAAGAGTTTCAAAACGGTAATACATTATATGAAATGTCACCTATTATTATTGGTGAAACATATTATGAGCTACAAGACACAAATACATTACAATTTGTATTTGGTAAAAATATGCAAAGTGTAGAAATAATATATAATAGTGTTAATTGGAAAGAGACAACGATTACTCGTTATGCACAACAAATACAAGGTATTTTAATTGATTCATCACAAAATGCGAATAAACACATAAAACATTTTGATATTATTACAGAGGCCGAGATGGCACTTTATAGTCAAGTGAATGATACGACAGCAGTATATCCTGAGAAAAGTATCGTCGATATGTTCTATAATACTGTTACTCAATTTCCAAATCGTATAGCTTTATCTTCAAGGGAAGGTACTTTAACTTATGAGGAGCTAAATAAAAAAAGTAATCAAATAGCTCATATGTTAATGAAAAACGGCGTCCAATTAGGAGACTATGTTGGAATATTTATGAAACGTAGCATAGACACAGTAGTAAGTATGGTAGCTATATTAAAAGCTGGTGCAGCGTATGTTCCGATTGATCCAGATTATCCGGAAAGTAGAATACAGTACATTATTCAAGATAGCCAAGCGAAAGTTATATTGATGAAAGAGACGCCTATAACATGTGATGGGGTTCAAACAGTTTCAATGTATGATAGTGAAACTTATGAAGATATAGATGTACAGTTGTCTATTCATTGTGATGATGTAGCTTATATGATTTATACATCTGGTTCAACAGGGAATCCAAAGGGAACGATGTTAGCACATAGAGGCGTTGTTAATCTGTACACTTGGATGCAAAAGCAATATGAATTGACAGAAGAGGATGTATTTGCCCAATTTCCTTCCTTTAGTTTCGATGCTTCTGTATGGGAGTCATTTGCTTCTTTATTCTGCGGAGGAAACTTGTATGTATTATTAGAGGAAGAGCGATTGTCTGTAGAAGCATTTGCAAATGCAATCTATAAAGTGAAAGCAACTTCGATCTTGGCATTAGCGACAATTTTTGTTCGACAAGTAGCAACTTATTTAGCAGAAGAAGATATATATAAGCTAGCTTCCCTGAAAAGAATTGCGATTGGCGGTGAAATGTTGCCTGTAGAGGTTATTAAATTGTGGAGAGAAAGAATAAATACAAATGTTGAAATTCATAATGTATACGGACCGACAGAATGTACTGTAGTGACGACAACCTATAAAATACCTAATCAGTTAAATGAGGATGTTGCGAGTATTCCCATTGGTAAACCATGTGCTAATTATCAAGTTATGATTTTGGATGAGAATATGAATCTTTGTCCAATTGGTGTACCTGGTGAATTATATATAGATTCAGTAGGATTAGCAAAAGGGTATTTTAATAAGCCTAATAAAACAATTGAAGCTTTTATTCCGAACCTCTTTAATCCTATAGTTAATATATATAAAACAGGTGATATCGTTAAGTTGCTAGAGGATGGAAATATAGAGTTTTTACATCGGAAAGATGATCAAGTAAAAATTAGAGGACATCGTATTGAACTAGGAGAAATCCAAAGTAAAATTTCTCAAAATCATAATATAAAAGAAAATGCTGTTTTTGCTAAGAAGAGCAAGGAAGGTAGCCAATATTTAATCGCATTCTATACAACTTTGAACAAAAAGGAAATACCAGAATTAGTTTATCAGTTACAAGAGCAGTTACCGGATTATATGGTACCATCTAAATTAATTTATATTAATGAACTACCACTTACACCAAATAAAAAGGTTGATGTTAAAAAGTTAGCTCAGTTAGAAGAAAAGTATGAACCGGTTCGTCTACAAGAATATGTTGCACCTTCTAATAAAGCAGAGAAACAAATAGCAAAAGCTTGGGCAGAGGTATTAGGAATTTCAAAAATTGGAGTGTATGATGATTTCTTTACAATTGGTGGACATTCGTTGAAAGTATTGAGAGTCTTAACATTGTTAAAAGAAGATTTTTCACATTTAACAATTCAAGATTTCTTTAAAGAAAGAACGATATATGGATTAGCTAGAATTGAGAGAGAAGTAAAAGTAGAGACAGAAGAAGTATTTCGTGAATATAAGGTGATTCACGAACCGAATACTATTACTTATTCGAATGTTTTAGAAGACATTAACATCTCAAATGTCTTTTTAACAGGAGCTACTGGTTATTTGGGGTCGCACATATTATATGAATTATTGAGAGATACATCTGCTACCATTTATTGTTTAGTAAGACCGACAAAAGATGTGCAACAAAGAATTATCGATACATTAACAAGCTACTTTAATGATATATGTGAAGAGTGGTTACAGCGTATACAGGCTGTACCTGGTGATTTGGGAGAAGAGTATCTTGGGATGAGCGAAGAGGAATTTATTTTAATTAGTTCTAAGGTCGATACGGTAATTCATTGCGGTGCAGATGTAAGACATTTTGGAGATGTAAAACAATTTAAAAATGTGAACGTCCAAGGCACGAGCCGTATGCTAGCGTTAGCCGAGAATGGTGCTATATTCCACTTTATTTCTACAATTGGTATTCCGATAGAATTAGCGGTAGAGCAATGGGATACATATATGGAAACAGGTGATTTCAATTATAATGTAGAGTTAGAGAATGTGTATTCCGATAGTAAACTACAGGCGGAAAATCTTGTTCGTGAAGCTTTGAAGAGCGGCATACGAGGGAATATTTATCGTGCAGGTAACCTAGCATGTCATTCAGAAACGGGTTCGTTCCAACAAAACATTGAAGGAAATGCATTTTATCGTCTTATTAAAACGATGCTTCTAATTGGAAAGGCACCAAATGTGAAGTGGAAAGTTGATTTTACACCAATTGACTTTGCCAGTAAGTCGATTGTATCGTATTTACAAGATCCAAAAATTGTAGGAGAGACGTTACATATTTGTCATCCACATCAAGTTGAATTTGAACATTTTATAAAGCTAATTGAGGGGTGTGGATACAATCTTGAAATGGTTCCACTTTCGGGATATGTAAATATCGGGCTTGAATTAGCAAAAGGAAATGAAGAAATAGCAGAGTTAATTGCTTCTCAAGTTGCAGGAGATGGAGCACAGCAATCTGAAATTGTCATGGGTACTCGTAGAACAAATGAATGGATTAAGAAAAAAGAGCTGATAGTGCCAGCGATTAATAAAGAATTTATTCAGCTGTTATTAGCTCATGGTGAAAAAGTTGGATATTTTCCAAAAGTAATGAAATGATTATGTACGCTTTTGTTTGTTCAATAAAATAAATCATGCTACAATGAGAACGAATTAAGAACCGGGGAGCCAATTGGCTGAGAGGATGTAAGTATACATCGACCCTCAACCTGATCTGGATAATGCCAGCGTAGGGAGTTACTTTAAAGTGATGTAGCATAAGTTATTATAGAATAACTTGTATACAAGGCTTTCCTACATGGTAGGAAAGCCTTTTCTTTTTTTGGAAACATATTTTATAAGGGGGATTTTTATTATGTCACAACAAGTTACAATGTCATTTTCAGTAGTACCGCAAGCAAAAACAAAAGATGTATATTC
This sequence comes from Bacillus cereus group sp. N11, assembly GCF_016483605.1. NCBI lineage: Bacteria > Bacillati > Bacillota > Bacilli > Caryophanales > Bacillaceae > Bacillus > Bacillus cereus group sp. N11. The sequence goes on along the minus strand of NZ_JAEHBN010000029.1, from coordinate 16,716 downwards.
TGTTGTTGATAAAGCAATTGAAGTTGTACAACAATCGGGAGTTCGTTATGAAGTAGGAGCAATGGAAACAACGTTGGAAGGAGAATTAGATGTACTTCTTGATGTCGTGAAACGTGCGCAGCAAGCTTGCGTCGATGCTGGAGCTGAAGAAGTGATTACTTCTATTAAAATCCATTATCGTCCAAGCACTGGTGTAACGATAGATGAAAAGGTTTGGAAGTACCGTGATGAATATGCAAAACCAGAAGCAATCTAAACTTATTACAACAATTTGGCTTATCCTTCTCATTGCGATATGGGAAGGATCTGTTTCATTATTTAAAATCGAACCGTGGATTTTACCAAAGCCTTCTGCCATTGTTCAAGAATTAATTGGAATGAAGGATTTACTATTACCAAATACGATGCAAACACTGCAGGAAGTTATAATCGGACTATTTTTTGCGATTTTACTTGGGACGAGTATTGCAATTATTATGGACGTGATACCTTTATTTCGTATTTTAATAAATCCGTTGCTCGTTATTTCGCAAACGATTCCAATCGTTGTACTTGCACCGTTATTTATTATTTGGTTTGGATATGGGATGTTGCCGAAAGTAATGGTCGTCATACTCGTTTGTTTCTTCCCAATTGCGCTTAGTATTTTAGAAGGTTTTCAAACTGTAGATAAAAATATGTTGAAATTGTTGCAAACAATGAAAGCAACGAAATGGCAAATTTACCAGAAAGTAAAGTTTCCGGCAGTGCTCCCATACTTTTTCTCGGGTTTAAAAATTGCAGTTACATATAGCGTGATGGGGGCAATTATCGGAGAATGGCTCGGTGCAAGTGAAGGGTTAGGGGTTATGCTTACGAGAGCTACAAAATCCTTTTTAACTGCTCGAGTATTTGGTGTTGCAGCAATTATCGTCATGGTGACATTATGCCTGTATTTTATCGTGGAGTTTATGGCAAGAATAACAGCACCATGGATATATAGAAAGGACGGCAGAAAATGAAAAAAGGTTTAAAAATTATGTTAGCTGCTTTATTAGCAGTAAGTGTGGCTGGGTGTAATCCGGCGAAGAAAGAAGAAAGTGCAAGTAAAGATAAAAAAGTAAAAGTTGTTTTAGATTGGTTTCCAAATACGAATCATACTGGCTTATATGTAGCGAAAACGAAAGACTATTACAAAAAACAAGGGCTTGATGTAGAAATTATCCAGCCTGGTGATAATGTCACAGCAGAGCAGATGATTGCTTCTGGGAAAGCAGATTTTGCGATAAGCGCACAGGAAAATGTAACATTAGCTCGTGTTGAAGGAATCCCAGTTGTTTCTGTTGGTGCAATTATTCAGCATAATACCTCTGCTTTTGCATCACTAAAAAAAGAGAATATGACGTCACCGAAAGACTTTGAAGGTAAACGTTATGGTGGCTGGGGAGGACCAGCAGAAGAAGCGACGTTAAAAACAATTATGGAGAAACATCAAGCTGATTTTAATAAAGTCGAAAAAATCATCTTAGGACAAACAGACTTCTTCAAATCAATCGGTCGTGATGCGGACTTTGAATGGATTTATTATGGATGGGATGGCATTGAAGCGAAGCGTCAAGGAAAAGAGTTAAATACGATTATGGTGAAAGACTTAGATCCAGCGCTTGATTTCTATAGTCCTGTTATTATTACGAGTGAAAAACATACGAAGCAAGATAAAGACTTCGTGAAAAAGTTTATGACTGCAACGACAGAAGGTTATAATTTTGCAATTAAAGAGCCGAAAGAAGCTGCTGATATTTTAATTAAAGCTGTTCCAGATGTGAATAAGGAATTAGTACAAGAAAGTCAAAAGTGGTTAAGTACGAAGTATCAAGATGATGCAAAAGCCTGGGGAGTACAGAAGGAAGAAGTTTGGACGAATTACATGAATTTCTTATACGACAACAAAGTTATTAAAAAGAAAATTGATGTAAAAGATGCTTTTACAAATGAATTCCTTCCAAGTGAAAAATGAGCGGATTACAAATAAAAGATATTGTGAAATCTTTCGATGGAAAGAATGTATTAGCAAATATTAGTGCCTCTATACAGGAGGGAGAGTTTGTCTCTTTTGTCGGTCCGAGTGGTTGTGGGAAAAGCACATTGTTAAATATGATTGCGAGTGTTGAAGAGCCAACGAGTGGAGAGGTATTTTATAATGAGGAACATGTGAGAAAACAAGATGTTGTAAGCTATATGCCACAACAAGATTTATTATTACCGTGGCGATCGGCTTTACAAAATATTGTTCTTCCATTAGAAATTGAGGGGAAATCTAAAAAACAAAGGTTAACAGAAGGAATGGAAGCATTAAAGCAGTTTGAGTTAGATGAATATGCGGATCATTATCCTGATGCATTATCTGGTGGTATGCGCCAAAGAATTAGCTTTCTTCGTACATACTTATGTGAGAAGCCAATTATGCTACTTGATGAGCCTTTTGGAAAATTAGATGCATTTACAAAAATGGAAGTACACAGTTGGCTTTTAAATTCTTGGCATCAAGAAAAGCAAACAATTGTTATGGTTACACACGACTTAGATGAAGCAATTTTACTTTCTGATCGCGTATTTATTTTATCTCAAAGACCAGCATCAATAGTTGGTGAAGTGCAAGTGAAATTACCTCGTCCTCGAACGATGGATATGTTAACATCATTGGAGTTAAAGAAGGATAAGGAAGAAATTTTAAGTGTATTAGCTCCTTATATGAAAAAATAGAAAAAGTCTTTTAACAGTTTTAATCGTTTCACATGAGCTTCTTTCTATGAAACGTGGATAACGAAAGTATGGAATATCGAAGAATGGAACGTTTAAAAATAATCACAAAGAAAAGGCCGTAGCTTATATAAGCTACGGCCTTTTCTTTGTGATTAACATGATTTTCGAGAACTCTTACATGAGAATTGTATGAAGAAGCACTCTTATGGTGCGCTTATAAGCGTGCTTTTTCTGCGATTATGTTTATATTTATAATAATATTAGACGCCTTTCCCTAATAGGCAACTATCTTTTTTGTATATATAGATAGCTTGAAATGGAATGAAAATTATTCCTATATATAAAGAATAAGGTGATTAGTATGGGAAGACAATAGAAATTAAAGGAAATTCATGTAAAATTCAGATGAACTTCACGCAAACTTCATATTGAAAACTAAATATAATTATAATCGGTTATTGTAATTTTAATTTGTGATTTTTCGCAAAATTAAAAGTTTGAATTTAGGAAAGATTATTCAAACCTAAATTCAAACTTTAGTGAAACAATTAAAGAATGTTACGTCTAGTTTTCGCTAATAACGGCATTTAAAAGTTCGGCAGGGTTACCTGTTCCTGCACCTCCTATTGTAATGGATCCACCAGGAGGAATTTCACCGTTCCATCCGGCATTTGTAATTATATAATGATTATTTGTTTTACTACTAATTTTAGAATCCCAAACTTGTGTTAAATTGCCGTTATAATCAAATTCTAACTTCCAGTTTTTAATAGGGCTTGTGCCGTTATTTTTAATTACAATTGAGAAGTTATAGCCACTTCCCCAATTTGAAGTAACTGAAAATGTAGCCTTACCATTACCATCAGGAGGCGTTGTGTTAGCATCATCAGTTTTTACAATAATAGAATTAGGTTGTGATTTATTCCCGGCAGCGTCCTTTGCTAGTATTGAAAAAGTGTATTCCGTATTAGGTTTCAAATTTTTAATTGTAATGCTATTTGATGTTGTACTCCATTTTTCTTCCCCAGCAGTAACTTCATATTCAGTAACTCCTACATTATCAGTAGATGCAGTCCAGCTTAATTGGACTAAGCTTGAGTTTTTATTAGTAACCACCATGTTTTTTACGTTCGTTGGTGATTCAGTATCTTTTTGACTGATAGGTCCACCAAGTAATTCGGTTACTAACGTATCAAGCAATTTTGGACCACTACAGCTATATTTTGGACTTGTGCGACAGTCACCACTAAGTTCCCAAAACATTGCTCCACTTAAACCTTTCGTTTTTATATAATCTGTTTTATATTTCATAGATTCATTGTCATCGTAGCTAATAAATGTGCCTGTAGTAGCATTGTATAAATAAGGTACTTTAGCTGTATCATTCCAATAGCGTACAAAACCATTTTTGTTTACGTAATTCGCTGCTAAATCACCGTAATCATAAACACCCGTATCACCAGTAGAATAATCATCCCAAGTACCTTTAGATGCTAGTTTGCCATCACTACCTGGTTTACATGGTTGATATTGCCCATTATTATCTTTTCCACAACTTTTCCAACCACGTCCGTAAAATGGTACGCCTAATACGAGTTTATCAGCTGGTACACCTTCATTTTTATAAACGTCAATAGCTCCATCTACGTAAAATTTCGTATCAGCTGCTGGATCATTCGGATCTTTATATAATGCGGCATTATGGTTAGAAGTTGCTTCCCAACCGCCGTGGAAATCATATGTCATAATATTAATCCAATCGAGTATTTGAGAGATTTTCTTTAACTCTGTATGATCGGCATAACGTTGACTTGCCCCTGAAGCAATTGTTAATAAATATTGTTTTCCATCTTCAGTACCGGCTTTATTTAAAGCATTTCGGACATCTTGAAGAAGGAGCGTGAAATTTTGTTTATCTTCAGGACGGTAACTACCACCAGGAATCGTTTCAACACCTGGATATTCCCAGTCTAAATCGACGCCGTCAAATCCGTATGCACGTAGGAAATCGACTGTTGATTCTGCGAATACTTTTCTAGTTTTTTCATCAGCTGCCATATCAGAAAATCGATTAGACCAAGTCCAGCCTCCGACGGAAATAATGGTTTTTAAATGAGGGTATTTAGCTTTTAGTCGTTTTAATTCTCCGAAGTTGCCACAACGGGCATATTTATCACAATCTTCCCAAGTGGTACCTGATCCTGGATAAGATTTTGTGACATCAGCCCAGGGCTCACCTAATACGAGAGTACCATTAGGAACTTCTTTATTTTGCAATGGTACACCAGATTCTTTACAGTTCCATGTTTGTTTATTTGGATTATCGGGATGTGTAGAAGGATTTCCATGTTTTCCATTCCAGCAAATATCAGCAAACGCATAGTTTAAATGAGTGAGCTTTGATGCATCGATGTCTGCAACTTGATAATTACGTCCGTAGATGCCCCACGAAGGAAAGTACCCAATAATTTTTTGGTTTTGCGTTGGTGAATTTGCTGATGCGAGATTTGGAGTAATAAAATTTGCGAGAAAAAGAGGTAAGAAGAGTAGTAGAGATAGCAATAGTAATGTGAATTTTTTTGACCTCATAGTCATTTCCCCTTTCAAGGTAAAAGATATATTTAAAGGCATTTGCCGATAAATCAAAGTGAATCTCGACATATGAAACGTCTAGATAAAAATGATCAGACATCACGAAGTCTATACAAGGGAGCTGGGGTGATTAAATCGTAACAAATGTAAGATTTAGTGTAAACGCTTTATTGTATGAAGAAAGACTTTCTCAATACAAAAAGGCTTTAATACAAACTGCATATGAAAATGAAAGACCGGTGAGGAAGAAAATAGCTTATTATAAATAAATTTGAGAAAAAATTGTATGAAGTCAACTTGTAATGGGGTGGTAAGATGGTGAAATTTCATATAAAATAATAGTAAAAATATGTAAGAAAGAGGATAGTGTGGATGTGTTTTTGAACATTGCTGAAGAAAAGGTTCGACAAGCAATCTGGAATGGTGATTTGGATTATATTTCGGGAAAAGGAAAACCACTACAATTAGAAGATCTTTTAATGGTACCTCTAGAGTTAAGGATGAGCTATAAAATTTAAAAAATGCGGGAATGATTCCAGCAGAAATGGACTTACAAAAGATATATTAAAAATAGAAGATTTAATTGCTTACTGTTATGATGAAGTAGAGAGGAAAAAATTACAAGAAGGGTTAACAGCAAAAACGTTGTGTTTTCAGCAGGTAATGGAAAAGAGAAAGATAGTTCAGCATTTCGTAAATTAAGTTAAGAGGGATAAGATGAATACATTTGAAACGATAGAAGAATTAGCAACATATATTGAAGAACAGCAATTAGTACTTCTATTTATTAAAACAGAAAATTGTGGTGTTTGTGATGTCATGTTAAGGAAAGTAAATTACGTATTAGAGAATTATGATTACGTAGAGAAAATAGAGATATTACTACAAGACATGCAAGAAGTTGCGGGGCGATATGCAGTATTTACAGGGCCGACAATTTTGTTATTTCATAATGGAAAAGAGATCCTTCGTGAATCGCGCTTTATTTCACTTGAAAATTTAGAGAGAACCATTCAATTATTCGAGAATTAGGGAGGTTTTTATATGGAATTTATTATTGTCATACTATTATTTGTTGTCATTGGAATAATTGTAATAGCTGTTCGATCAAATAAAAAGAAAGTAAACCTTACGAAACAAAATAACATACATAATTCGTCTAATAACTCATCACCGCTTTTTTTCTTTGCTGGATCTGATAATAATGACAGCTCACATGATAGCAGTTCACATGACTGTGGAGGGTCTTTTGGAGGAGATAGTGGAGGTAGTTGCGGTGGTGGCGGTGATTGATAAGAATACGCCTTATATAGGCGTATTTCTTTTTTAAACAAACGTTTGATTAGTTGGCTTACATACGCACACTAACAGTTAAATAAACGTTTGTTTAATATTTTTAACATGATTAGGAGAATAGAAATGGGAAGGGAACCGAAAGTGAAAAATAAAGGGAAAATAGCATTGTTTTTATTAGTTGCTGGAGGTGTATTTCTTGTTAAACTTGGATTTAAATTTGGAACAATACATATGATCCGAACTTGGTTTGAAAGTACGTTTTCGTAAATAAGGAATATAGCCTCTTGCGAAAGAGGTTTTTCATTTGTTATCATTAGACTGAACGGTCGGTTTAAAGAGGTGTGAGTATGAGAAAAAGCGCAGAAGAGATAAAGAAGGAAATTGCATACAAAGCAGAAAATCTGTTTTCACAAAAAGGCTATGCAGCCACATCTATGGAAGATATTTGTGAAATTACAGAGCGAAGTAAAGGGAGTATTTATTACCATTTTAAAAGTAAAGAAGAATTATTTTTATTTGTAGTAAAACAGCATACGTATGATTGGCTTGAAAAATGGAATGAAAAAGAGAAGTTGTATAGTACTAGTATTGAAAAATTATATGGTCTCGCAGAATATTATGTAGAGGATATACAACAACCTATTTCGAGTGCAATAGAGGAATTTTCTATGAGCCAAGTTGTGAGCAAAGAGGTTCTAGATGAATTATTAGCTTTAACTAGAGAATCATATGTTATGTTTGAGAGATTAATCGAAACAGGTATACAGTCTGGAGAGTTTCGTGAAGAAAATGCGCGCGATTTGATGTATATTGTACATGGCTTATTATCAGGGCTTGGAGTGCTTTACTATGAGCTAGATTATAACGAGTTAAAGCGAGTTTATAAAAAGGCAATAGATGTATTGTTAAAAGGGATGGCAGCTGAATAATAAGTCAGCGGCTTTTCTTTTAAAACGAATTAGACCGAATGGTCGGTTTATAAAAGGAGGAGCGGAAATGAAAGCTTTATTTAAAAATCGAGCATTTATGCTCGTTATGGCATCCGATATTTTACAACAATTTGCGATTTGGATCAGAAATATGGCCCTATTGTATTTCATAATGGAGCGGACGAATAATGATCCAGTTTCAGTGTCACTATTATCGGTCATGGAATATGCACCTATTTTTATTTTTTCTTTCATTGGTGGCGCCTTAGCAGATCGCTGGAACCCGAAAAGAACAATGGTTGCTGGGGATGTGTTAAGTGTACTGTCTATTATAGGGATTGTTTTATTGTTAAAGATTGATTACTGGCAGGCAATATTTTTTGCGACACTCGTTTCCGCAATTGTAGGTCAGTTTTCTCAGCCTTCATCTTCACGCATATTTAAGCGCTATGTAAAGGAAGAACAGGTAGCAAATGCGATTGCATTTAACCAAACATTACAGTCATTGTTTATGATTTTCGGACCAGTTGTAGGATCGCTTGTGTATACACAACTTGGTTTATTTACGTCACTATATAGTTTAATCATTTTATTTTTATTATCTGCTATCGCCCTTTCATTTTTACCGAAATGGATTGAACAAGAGCAAGCAGTGAAGGAATCATTAAAAAATGATATAAAAGAAGGATGGAAATACGTTCTTCATACGAAAAATTTACGTATGATTACGATCACTTTCACAATTATGGGCTTAGCTGTTGGATTAACGAATCCGTTAGAGGTGTTTCTTGTAATAGAACGTCTTGGAATGGAAAAGGAAGCAGTTCAATATTTAGCAGCAGCGGATGGAATAGGTATGCTAATCGGTGGTATTGTTGCTGCGGTTTTCGCTTCAAAAGTAAACCCGAAAAAGATGTTTGTATTTGGTATGAGTATATTAGCAATCTCATTTTTAGTCGAAGGGTTGTCCACATCATTTTGGATTACTAGTTTGATGCGATTTGGAACAGGTATTTGTTTAGCTTGTGTTAATATCGTTGTCGGTACGCTTATGATTCAACTTGTACCAGAAAATATGATTGGAAGAGTAAATGGAACCATTTTACCAATGTTTATGGGGGCAATGTTAATTGGAACATCACTAGCTGGAGGATTGAAGGAAATGACTTCATTAGTTATTGTATTTTGTATAGCGATGTCACTTATTTTATTAGCGATAGGACCGGTTTTACGTATGCAACTAGATAAAGAAGATGTTGCTAATAAAGAGGAACTAACGAATTCATTCGCTTCGAAATAGCTATTGTAAGGGAGCAGAACTGCTCCCTTTTCCTATGGGAATCTTTTGACAATGAAATGTACCAACTATATACTGATGTTGTAAAAATAATTTTACAGGTTAGGAGAAACGATGTGAAAAATCAAATCTATGAATTGCGCACTGAAAATAATATTTCACAAGGTGCATTAGCTGATAAGTGTAGCGTATCAAGACAGACGATAAATGCAATTGAGAATAATAAATATGATCCAAGCTTAGCGTTAGCTTTTCGTTTAGCGGAAGTATTGGGAACAACTGTTGATAAACTATTTTTGTATAAGCTGTAGGGGAAAGAGAAAATAAGTCTTTTAGTTACGACATTAGTAGTTATAAGTATGCTAGCATTTTGCACTTTACTATTGGTTAATTGAACTTCAAGTAAACTGGTATGCACTATTTATTTGTAGCATCGCATAATGTTGAAGGGGCAAATGAGGAGAAGAAAGATTTAGAAAAACATGTATGAAAAACAAGTGCAAATGTTACATATTATGTACGCATTGTATTTATTTTTTGGTTTTTTTTCGCATCGGTAGGTTTTAATAAATGGATAGATTTTCATGATGTACCGCTTTTACTTACGTTATGTGCTGCTAGAGTTGTAAAGCCAGCTGTAGAGTTTTTACTTGTAAAGCGTTATCGTTAAAAATAAAGAAAGATCCTCTTCTTGTGTGAAGGGGATCTTCTTTTTATAGCGTTTTAGTTTTCGGATTAGGTGGTGTAACGGGTGTATCATTTTCAGGAACTCTAGTTAATAAGAATCCACCGATAATAAACAATACGATAATACTAAGGACACCAGCGTTTGTTTTTCCCGTTAATTGCGTTGTAACACCGACTAATACTGGACCCATGATCGCGGCAAACTTGCCAAATATATTATAAAATCCGAAGAATTCATTTGCCGATTCTTTAGGTACTAGTTTTGCAAAATAGGAACGACTAAGTGCTTGAATACCACCTTGAGAAGTGGCAACTAACATTGCTAAAATCCAGAAATCGAGTGTCGTTTTTAAGAAATAAGCATATGTGCAAATGATGATATAAATAATAATACCAACATATAGCATTTTTTTCCCTGTAAATGTTTCTGATAATTTTCCGTATAATAAAGCGAATGGACAAGCTACAATTTGTGTGACAAATAAGATGATTAATAGATTCGTTGCACTAATACCGAGATCTGTTCCGTAAGCGGTAGACATAGTAATAATTGTATCGACCCCGTCAATGTAGAAGAAATAGGCGATTAGGAACATAAAGACTGTTTTATATTCTTTAATATTTTTAAAAGTATCAGCAAGGCGTTTGAAGCTCATTGCAATTGGTCTTGGATGGCGTTCAATATAATGTGTTTGCTCTACGTTTTTTAGCATTGGAATTGTAAATAATCCCCACCAAAGAGCTGTTATTGCGAATGAAATTTGACTGGCAATGCCGACTGATAAAGGGATAGTGCCTTTTTGAGCAAGAATAATAAGAGCGATACAACCGATAAAAGGAATTGTGCTCCCAATATAGCCTAATGCAAAGCCTCGTGTAGAAATTCGATCCATTCTATCTTTAGAGGTAACATCTACTAAAAATGCATCATAAAAAATGTTTGCTCCAGCAAAACCGACTAGTGCTAGCATATAGCAACCTAGTAATAAGTACCACTGGGATGTTGGGACGACTGCTAGCATACTTGTAAATACGATGCCGAGTCCAAAGAAGAATGTGAAAAATCGTTTTTTAAACCCTTTATAATCAGCAACTGTGCCGAGAATAGGAGCAAGTATAGAAATTAAAAGTGTAGCGAATGAGTTTGCATATCCCCAATATGCTGTTGAAGTTGCACCAGATAGTCCAGCTTCTTTTGCAGCTGCTTTAAAGTAAATTGGGAATAGTGCAGTTGTAATGACGAGCGAATATACCGAATTCGCCCAATCATATAATATCCAGCTTTTTTCTTGTCTGGACATTTTTTTCATATAATGTTCCCCCTTAAATTGTTCTACTAACAGTGTACAAAAATAAAAATTATAAAAAGAGAAACAGTGATGATTTTTACATAACTTTTACATATATACACAGTTCTTTACAATTGTAGTAAATCCTCTATAATGGATCCGTCTGTTTCGCCTAAGTGCAAACCGAGTAATCTTGCGATAGTCGGACCTTCATCAATAAGTCTCATATACGGGATTGTAACGCCACTTTGAATACCTTTTCCAGCAGCGATAAAAATTGTTTCATAGTTAGGCTTTGTTGGGGAGTAACCATGAGTTCCAAATGTATATTTTTTACTAGAAGTAACATCTTTTTTAGTAATTTCTTTTATAAAATCACCGGTATAATTTTCAGTGAAATAATACCCCTCTTGTGCTTCCAACATAAATAAACAATTACCATCTGCACCGGATTCTTTCGCCGCTTCATCATGAAGTATAAATTCAATGCCATTTTGTTTATTTTGAAGCAGTTCTTCAAGAAGTAGTTGTACTTCCCGAATGGTATCCGTATCGTTTTTGTCTTTCACATATAAATAGGCAGAACCGTCGCAACTTTGACAGTAGGCCTTCCAGTCTACTAATTTACCTTCTTTATTTAGAGATATAAGCTCTTTTTGATGGAATAGCACATTTAATTGAATTGATTTGTTTTCACTTAAAGCGCTATGATCACCAAGGGCAATAATTGTACTTTCTTCGTATATTCCACTTTCTTCTAATGCATGAATAATTTTTCCTAGACGTTCGTCGTGCCTATGGATAGCTGCTATTGTTTCGTTAGATTCAAAGCCATGATAGTGTCTTTGTGTGTCTAAATCAGTGAAATGCACAAACATGACATTAGGCCTTTTTGTAAGAATTGTATGTACAGCAGAAGCAAGAACGAAATCATCGAGTTCAGGTTGTGATAATCCATTTCGTATATGACCGAACCGTCGATTTAAATCTAATTGGTATAGCGGGCTACCGCTAAATAATGAAACTAAAATTTGATTTTGCCACGGTCTATTTGGAAAGATTTCCGGTAAATTGTAATCAATGTTTGCTCTTCCAGTAACAGGCCAAAGAAGGGCTGCTGTCGTTAAATTTGCTTTGCGTGCTTCATCATATAATGTTGTTCCTTTTATCGATTTTCGGTACCAATGCCAATCTGGTGATTCACGTCCTGGTTGAAGTAAAGTATTGGTAACAACACCATGTTTATTAGGGTAGTTTCCAGTAACGATTGTTGAGTGGCTTGGATATGTTACAGAAGGATAAATTGGTTCTACTTTTTCTACAACCGCGCCCTTTTTTATTAGAGATTGGAAGTTAGGTAATTTTTGTAGTATAGGAAAATCTAAAGCTGATAAACAGTCGAATGATAAAATAATGACACGATTAGTTAATGCTTTATCCATAAAGTAATCCTCCTAATTATATAAAACCTATTCTTATATATTACTATTAATACCTAGTAATAAAAATATGTTTCTGAATAAAATTTATTATTTATTTTCAGAAAAATTAAACATATAATAAGTATAAGGGATTCAATGAAAGGAGGGAATACTATGGACTGGCTAGATGGATTTGGTATTTTTTACATCATTGGTGGAATCACGATTCTCCTAGTATTTGCTATTTCATATTTACTAAAGAAACGTTTTCCAGACAAACAGTTTGATATTATATTTTCACTTAGTTTAGTACTTCTTTGTTTAGCTTTCTTTCCTGTAACAATGATAGCTATTGGTGGGTGGGAAGGAATGGGATATGGATTTATTTGTTTCTTCGTTCTACTTGGTACACTTATCGGTATGGTTGCACATCAACTTGTGAAAATCGTTCGAAAGAGCTACGTATAAAACTACAAAAAATGAAAAGAATATATAAAAATAAGAAAATTAGCTATTGTTTTAAAAAAGAATTTGTATTATGATAATCAACAAATTTATTTCGTTATAACGCTGAAAAAGGACTAGTACATGTCCAACCTTTTTTGCAGAGAGAGAATCCGTTTGGCTGAAAGATTCTTAAAGGGCGATATGGAACCTACCTTTGAGTTCTGCATATGCAGCGGGAAATTCCCGTTATCAAAAAGAGAGCATATACAATTTTTGTGTATGAATCAGGGTGGTAACGCCGGCAAAGCTCGGTCCCTATTTAGGGGCGCGGGCTTTTTTGTATTTTCTAAAAGGAGGAAGACTGACTATGGCAAAAGAACAAGTGCAAGCCATTACGAAGATGGAAGAGGACTTTGCGCAGTGGTATACCGATATTGTAAAAAAAGCTGAACTTGTTGACTATTCAAGTGTAAAAGGGTGTATGATTCTGCGTCCGTACGGTTATGCCTTATGGGAGAATATGCAGAAAGTGATGGATGAAAAGTTAAAAGAAACTGGTCATGAGAATGTGTATATGCCAATGTTTATCCCAGAGAGTTTATTGCAAAAAGAGAAGGATCATGTTGAAGGATTTGCTCCTGAAGTAGCATGGGTTACGCATGGCGGGGATGAAAAGTTAGCGGAAAGACTTTGTGTACGTCCTACATCGGAAACTTTATTCTGTGAGCATTTCTCAAAGATTGTTCAATCATATAATGATTTGCCAAAGTTATATAATCAGTGGTGTTCAGTAGTTCGTTGGGAAAAGACAACGAGACCATTCCTTCGTACGACTGAATTTTTATGGCAAGAAGGCCATACGATTCATGAAACGGCAGAAGAATCGCAAGCTGAAACGTTAAATATTTTAAATCTATATGCCTCTTTCTGTGAGGAATACTTAGCGATACCAGTAATTAAAGGACAAAAAACAGAAAAAGAAAAGTTTGCGGGAGCGAAGGCAACTTATACGATTGAAAGTTTAATGCATGATGGAAAAGCACTTCAAACAGGAACATCTCATAACTTTGGAACGAATTTCTCTGAAGCATTTGATATTAAGTTTTTAGATCGTAACGGTAAGTGGCAATATGTACACCAGACTTCGTGGGGTGTATCAACGAGAATGATAGGTGGACTTATTATGGTCCATAGTGATAATAACGGACTTGTAATACCGCCAAAAGTCGCTCCAGTACAAGTTGTTATTGTACCTATTGCTCAGCATAAAGAAGGTGTGTTAGAAAAAGCAACAGAGTTACAAGGACGTATTCAGAAGGTTGCGCGTGTAAAAATAGATGCTAGCACTAAAACACCGGGCTGGAAATTTAATGAGTATGAAATGAAGGGAATTCCAATTCGATTAGAAGTGGGTCCAAAGGATATTGAAAAGAATCAAGTTGTACTTGTAAGAAGAGATACGAAAGAAAAAGAATGTATATCAATGGATCAATTAGAAGAACGCATTCCATCATTACTGGAGGAAATTCATCATTCTTTATTTAATAAAGCAAAAGTATTTCGCGATGAGAATTCGTATAGTGTGACGAATTTCGAAGAGATGAAAAAAGCAGCTGATGAAAAGCAAGGGTTTATTAAGGCGATGTGGTGTGGAGAACTAGCTTGTGAAGAGAAATTAAAAGAAGAAGTTGGAGTATCTTCACGTTGTATGCCTTTTGAGCAAGAACATTTAGCTGACGAATGTATTTGCTGTAGTAAAGAAGCAAAGCACATGGTCTATTGGGGAAAAGCATATTAATACGCTTTCTGATAGATGCCAAAAGGACTTTGGGTTGCATAATAAACTGCAATCCAAAGCCCTTTTTAGTTTTATATTGGTTTCATGTATTTTTTAGATGGAAGGATGTTGGTCTTTATTTTGCATTTTTACGGCGAATAAACAATAACATACCAATTAGGAATGTTGAAAGTCCTATTAAAATAGATGCAGGATAATGTGCTGCAGTATTAGGTAACTTATCACCTTGTTTTGTCGCATTATCTTTTACGTTACCACCTTGTGAACTGCTATCCCCTTTAACTCGATTGCCATCTTGGGAGCCTTTGCCATCTTGCAAACTGCTATCGCCCTTAACTCGATTGCCACCAGAACCGTTGCCACCAGAACCGTTGCCACCAGAACCACTGCCATCAGAACTGCTACCGCCAGAACCGTTGCCATCAGAGCCGCTACCACCAGAACCACTGCCATCAGAGCCGCTGCCACCAGAACCACTGCCACCAGAACCGCTGCCATCAGAACCGTTGCTTCCTGGAGGTTTATTATTATCTTTTGAGTTTCCTTCTGCTAAATGATCGCTGTTTTGTACAATAGCGTTTGTTGGAGAGAAGTTTTCCGTGGCTGCATTACCGATATTCAAGCCGCTAAAAAAAGATAAAGAAAGTGTTGATGCTAAAATGAAGATTTTCGTCATTGTTTTCCTCCTGAAAAATTAATATTCCATCTAAAATACATCCCTTTGTAATATTTCATAGGAGATATAGTTTTATGCAAAAAACTATATAGATAAGATGTTCACAAATTTTATGGCTATATTTAGATATTCAAAATAAATATTTCGGAATGATATGTTAAGATTAATAGTAAGAAGAATAAAAAAGGGAGGGCTGAAGAATATAGGATTTCTTATATTCTTATAAAAAATTATGAAACAAACAACAAAACAAATAATAACAGGTACATTTCTAGCGACAGCAACATCTTTTATTTCGACGCATGCCTTTGCAGAAAGTGATAATTTAGCGACAGTAAATGCAACAAATTTAAATATACGTGAACAACCTACAACTCAAGGGAAAGTTATAGGAACAGTAAAAAAGGGAACAAATGTACAAGTTTTAAGTAAGGAAAAAGAATGGGCTAAAATTTCTCATGATGGAAAAGAGGGGTATGTCACATTACAATTTTTAGGATTTTCGAATGGAAATCCAAACGTTGAACAAAAACAACAATTAACGATTAATAATGGACAAAAAGAAGAGGGAATTGTTACGGCAACTCGTTTGAATGTACGTAATAGTCCAACTCTAGGTAGTTCAATGATTGGCTATGTTCAAAAAAATGAAAAAGTAACGGTATTAGGAAAAGCGAACGGCTGGGCAAAGATTGAATATAAAGGAAAAGAGGGATATGTATCTTTAGAGTTTTTAAAATTTGGAGATGCAATTCAAACACCTGACACTTCTGGCCAAAAGCAACTGCAACCAACAATCAAAAATGGAGCACAAGAAGTAGGAACAATCAATGCAACAAGCTTACGAGTAAGAAGCGCAGCGAATACAAGTAGCTCGGTTTTAGGGAACCTAAAAAATGGTGAAAAAGTAACAGTACTAGGAAAAGCGAATGGTTGGGCAAAAATAAGCTATCAAGGAAAAGAAGGTTATGTATCGTTAGAGTTTGTGAAAATTGATGGCAACACAGAAGAGATAAAAAAGCCGGAACAACCGAAAACATCAGATGCAACGATTAAAAATGGAACGCAAGAAGTAGGAACAATTAACGCGACAAGCTTACGAGTAAGAAGTGCGGCAAATACAAGTAGCTCGGTTCTAGGAAACTTAAAAAATGGTGAAAAAGTAACAGTACTAGGAAAAGCAAACGGCTGGGCGAAAATCAGCTATCAAGGAAAAGAAGGCTATGTTTCGTTAGAGTTTGTGAAGTTAGAAGCAGGAAAACAAGAAGAAAAGCCAGCGGAAAACATTACGAATGGAACGCAAGAAGTAGGAACGATCAATGCGACAAGTCTCCGAGTAAGAAGCGCGGCGAATACAAGTAGCTCGGTTCTAGGAAACTTAAAAAATGGTGAAAAAGTAACAGTACTAGGAAAAGCAAACGGCTGGGCGAAAATCAGCTATCAAGGAAAAGAAGGCTATGTTTCGTTAGAGTTTGTGAAGTTAGAAGCAGGAAAACAAGAAGAAAAGCCAGCGGAAAACATTACGAATGGAACGCAAGAAGT
>NZ_JAEHBN010000028.1:0-58390 GCF_016483605.1 Bacillus cereus group sp. N11 | reverse complement strand
GAACACGGAAGTTAAGCTCTCTAGCGCCGATGGTAGTTGGGACCTTGTCCCTGTGAGAGTAGGACGTCGCCAAGCAACTAAAACACGAGTCAAATGACTCGTGTTTTTTCGTGTTTTATTTTATAATCCATAGTAATAAAAAAATGTGTTTAAAGTATTAATATTTTGATTAAATACAGGAGAATGTGGCTAGGATAGTGAATAAGCAAAAGAGTTGCAAATTTTATTAATACGTATATAATTAAAGTCAAAGATAGTCAAAGTCAATAAAGGTGGCGGATAAATGAGAAATATATCTGATATCATTGAGCAATATCTAAAGCAAGTTATTGACTTAAGCAATAATAATGTGATTGAAATTAAGAGAAATGAGATTGCGGATCGGTTCGAGTGCGTACCATCTCAAATCAATTATGTAATCAATACCCGTTTTACGTTAGAAAGAGGATTTGTAGTAGAAAGTAAACGTGGTGGAGGAGGTTACATTCGCATTATAAAAGTCAAACTGCATGACGATATAGACATTATTGATCAAATGCTTCATATGATTGATCATAGTGTTGCGCAAGGGAATGCAGAAAGCATGATTATACGTTTAATAGAAGAGGGAATCATAACAAATCGTGAAGCGAAACTGATGTTAAGCGTAATAGATCGTTCTGTATTATCAATGGATGTTCCTTCTCGAGATGAACTTAGGGCTCGAATATTATGCGCAATGTTAAGAACACTGAAATATAAATAAATATAGCTTTTGTAAAAGAATGATGACTAAGATAAAGCAGTTAAATGTTGTAGAAGTTTTGAAAAAGAACATGCACTTTTATTTAAACGGATTCAGGAAAGCGAACAATCTAGTAATGTATGAAAAGTATCATGAGATAGAGCGTTCCTGTTGTAAAGGTGGGGATAGTGATGACTTGTCAAAACTGTAATATAAGACCAGCGACTTTACATTATACAAAAGTAATTAACGAGAAGAAGGCGGAAGTTCATCTTTGTGAGCAATGTGCAGAGCAAAGTGGCTATACGTCTTTCTTTCAATCATCGCAGTCTAACTTTTCATTTCATGATTTATTCGCTGGTTTATTACACGGTGAATCAACAATGTTTGAAGAAGGAAAAAATGGATTTTCAAATGCAAATATAGTAAGATGCCCAGATTGTAAGATGACATATGAACAATTTACAAAAGTGGGACGTTTTGGCTGTTCTTCTTGCTACGATACATTTAAGGAGCATTTAAAGCCACTATTAAAACGTCTTCATGGTGGACATACAGATCATTGTGGAAAAATTCCGGAACGTATAGAAGGAAATATCCACTTAAAGAAAGAATTAGATGAACTAAAACTCATTCTGAAACAATGCGTACAGAAAGAGGAATTTGAGAAAGCTGCAGAGGTAAGAGATAAGATTCGAGGTCTTGAAATACATCTTAGTGAGCATAGAGAGGGGGAATAGTTCTATGTCACTGGACAAAATTATGAATGAAGCGATTAGTCCATGGATGAAGGGGGATGGCCCTGATTCTGATATTGTTTTAAGTAGTCGAATTCGTTTGGCTCGTAATTTTAAACAATATCAATTTTCTACTATGCAAAACGAAGAAGAAGCTAAACAGATTCATGAATTATTTAAAAAGAAATTTATAAATAAAGCAGTAGGGTCCTTTGGGGAGTTTGGACTATTAAAGATGAATGAATTAACCCCTCTTCAAAGGAGAGTTTTAGTCGAAAAGCATTTAATTAGTCCAAATCTTGCAGGGACAGAATATGGAGCATGTCTACTATCAGAAAGTGAACATATTAGTGTTATGCTTAATGAAGAAGACCATATTCGGATTCAGTGCCTATTTTCAGGATTACAGTTATCAGAGGCGCTTCAAAGCGCCAATCAAATAGATAATTGGATTGAGAAAGAAGTTGAATACGCTTTTGATGAATCACTTGGATATATTACAAGCTGTCCTACTAATGTTGGCACAGGGTTAAGAGCTTCTGTGATGATTCATTTACCGGGACTGGTTTTAACAAAAAGAATTAGCCGTATTATACAAGTAATTCAAAAATTAGGGTTAGTAGTAAGAGGAATATACGGTGAAGGTAGCGAAGCGTTAGGTAATATATTTCAAGTGTCAAATCAAATGACGCTAGGAAAGTCTGAAGAAGATATTATTGCAGATTTAAAAGGTGTCATTCAACAAATTATACAGCAAGAAAAAATGGCTAGAGAATTAATTGTACAAAATTCAAGTATTGAACTTGAAGATAAGGTTTATCGTTCTTACGGCATACTAGCAAACAGTCGTTTAATTCAATCTGCAGAAGCTGCTAATTGCTTATCAGATGTACGACTTGGTATTGATCTAGGATATATAAAAGGTATATCGAGAAATATTTTGACGGAGTTAATGGTTCTTACTCAACCGGGCATTTTACAACAATACGCAGGGGGACCTTTAGGGCCAGAAGAAAGAGATTATCGAAGATCAACCTTAATCCGTGAGCGATTACGTATTGAAAAAAACTAAGCGCAAGTAGGAGGCGATTTCTATGATGTTTGGAAGATTTACAGAAAGAGCACAGAAAGTATTAGCTTTATCTCAAGAGGAAGCAATTCGTATTGGGCATAATAATATTGGAACAGAACATATTTTACTTGGGCTTGTACGCGAAGGTGAAGGAATTGCAGCAAAAGCGTTAATTGCTCTTGGATTAAGTCCAGAGAAAGTTCAAAAAGAAGTAGAAGCGTTAATTGGGCGTGGAACAGAAGCTTCTCAAACTGTACATTATACACCTCGTGCTAAAAAGGTTATTGAATTATCTATGGATGAAGCGCGTAAGCTAGGCCATTCTTACGTTGGAACAGAACACATTTTACTCGGTTTAATCCGTGAAGGTGAAGGTGTAGCGGCACGTGTTTTAAATAATTTAGGTGTAAGTTTAAATAAAGCGAGACAACAAGTGTTACAACTTCTTGGAAGTAATGAAGCTAGTTCAGGTCATCAAGGTGGTTCAGCAACAAATGCAAATACACCGACACTTGACAGTTTAGCAAGGGACTTAACAGTTGTTGCACGTGAAAATCGCTTAGACCCTGTTATTGGACGTGGTAAAGAAATTCAACGTGTAATTGAGGTGTTAAGCCGTAGAACGAAAAACAACCCAGTATTAATCGGTGAGCCTGGTGTAGGTAAAACGGCAATTGCAGAAGGATTAGCACAGCAAATTGTAAATAATGAAGTTCCTGAAACTTTAAGAGATAAGCGTGTTATGACACTAGACATGGGTACAGTAGTAGCTGGAACGAAATATCGCGGTGAATTTGAAGACCGTTTAAAGAAAGTGATGGATGAAATTCGCCAAGCAGGCAATATTATTCTATTTATTGATGAGCTTCATACATTAATTGGTGCCGGTGGAGCAGAAGGTGCAATCGATGCATCGAATATTTTAAAACCATCTTTAGCACGAGGAGAGTTACAATGTATTGGGGCGACAACTTTAGATGAGTATCGCAAATATATTGAAAAAGACGCGGCTTTAGAAAGACGTTTTCAACCAATTCATGTTGATGAGCCAAGTTTAGAAGAATCGATTCAAATCTTGAAAGGTTTACGTGACCGTTATGAGGCGCATCACCGTGTATCTATTACAGATGACGCTATTGATGCAGCTGTAAAACTTTCAGATCGTTATATTACAGATCGCTTTTTACCGGATAAAGCAATTGATTTAATTGATGAAGCTGCTTCAAAAGTTCGCTTACGTTCTTATACAACACCACCAAACTTAAAAGAGCTTGAAGTGAAGCTTGAGGAGATTCGAAAAGAAAAAGATGCGGCTGTACAAAGTCAAGAATTTGAAAAGGCTGCATCTTTACGTGATATGGAACAACGCTTACGAGAGAAGTTAGAAGATACAAAACGTCAATGGAAAGAGCAACAAGGAAAAGAAAATTCAGAGGTTACGGTAGAAGATATTGCAAATGTCGTTTCTACATGGACGCGTATCCCAGTTTCTAAACTTGCACAAACAGAGACTGATAAATTATTAAACTTAGAATCCATTCTTCATGATCGTTTAATTGGTCAAGATGAAGCGGTAGTAGCTGTAGCAAAAGCTGTTCGTCGTGCCAGAGCAGGATTAAAAGATCCGAAGCGCCCAATTGGTTCATTTATTTTCTTAGGGCCAACAGGTGTAGGTAAAACAGAACTTGCAAGAGCACTAGCAGAATCTATGTTCGGTGATGAAGATGCAATGATTCGCATCGATATGTCAGAGTACATGGAGAAGCATTCTACTTCCCGTTTAGTTGGTTCTCCTCCAGGATATGTTGGATATGAAGAAGGTGGACAATTAACAGAGAAAGTTCGTCGCAAGCCATATTCAGTTGTCTTATTAGATGAGGTAGAGAAAGCTCATCCGGATGTGTTTAATATTTTACTACAAGTATTAGAAGATGGTCGTTTAACCGATTCTAAAGGACGTACAGTAGATTTCCGTAATACAATTGTTATTATGACATCTAACGTTGGGGCAGATGCATTAAAACGTAATAAGTATCTTGGATTTAACGTACAAGATGAGAGCCGCGATTATTCGGATATGAAAGGCAAAGTAATGGATGAACTGAAAAAAGCATTTCGTCCAGAATTCTTAAACCGTATTGATGAAATTATCGTATTCCATATGCTTGAGAAAAAACATATTCAAGAAATAGTAACTCTTATGGTAAATCAGTTAGTGAATCGCTTAAAAGAACAAGAAATCGAATTGCAATTAACAGAAGGGGCAATTTCTGCTATTGCTGATAAAGGATTTGATCGTGAGTACGGTGCTCGTCCGCTTCGTAGGGCAATTCAGAAGCATGTAGAAGATAGACTATCTGAAGAACTTTTAAAAGGTGCTATTGAGAAAGGACAAAAAGTTATCTTTGATGTAGAAGGAGAATCATTTGTCATTCATAGTGCGGAAAAGGTAAAATAAGTATAGACAAACAAAGAGGGCTACGCGATAGCCCTCTTTCTTGTACGAGAAGGATAAACGTTTATAGACGAAAGTGAAGTGAACTATAAAAAGGTATGGCTAAAAAGAAAACGAAATTTATATGTCAAGAATGTGGTTATCAGTCACCGAAATATATGGGTAAATGTCCCGGATGTGGTCAATGGAATACACTTGTTGAAGAGATGGAACCAGTTGTATCATCAAGGCGCCTTAATTACGCGAATGCAATTCAAACGGAAGTAACAAAACCAAGACGTCTTACTGAAGTAGAAACAAAGTCTGAGGCACGTATTGAAACGGAATTTCAAGAGTTTAACCGTGTGCTTGGTGGCGGAATTGTAGATGGGTCCTTAGTACTTATTGGTGGAGACCCTGGGATTGGAAAATCAACATTACTATTACAGATTTCATCGCAATTAGCAGATTCTTCATATGATGTATTATACATATCGGGTGAGGAGTCGGCAAAGCAGATTAAACTTCGTGCAGATCGTTTGCATGTAAAGGGTAGCAATCTATTTGTTGTAGCAGAGACAGACCTGCAGCGTATTGCAGCACATATTGAAGAAATGAATCCAGCTTTTGTTGTTATTGATTCTATTCAAACGATACATTTACCTGAAGTGACGTCAGCACCAGGAAGTGTGGCACAAGTACGTGAATGTACAGCGGAATTAATGAAACTTGCAAAAACAAAAGGAATCCCTATTTTCATCGTCGGGCATGTGACAAAAGAAGGAGCAATTGCAGGACCTCGTATGTTAGAACATATGGTCGATGCAGTTCTCTACTTTGAGGGAGATCGACACCATACGTATCGTATTTTACGAGCTGTGAAGAACCGTTTTGGTTCCACGAATGAAATGGGTATCTTTGAAATGAAAGAGCTTGGTCTTGCGGAAGTTTTAAATCCTTCTGAAATCTTCCTTGAGGAAAGGCCGGTTGGTGTTGCAGGGTCAACAGTAGTTGCTTCAATGGAAGGAACAAGACCGGTTTTAGTAGAAATACAAGCTTTAATCTCCCCTACTAGTTTTGGAAATCCTCGAAGAATGGCGACGGGAATTGATCATAACCGTGTTTCGCTTATTATGGCAGTATTAGAAAAAAGAACAGGCTTACTATTGCAAAATCAAGATGCATATTTAAAAGTAGCTGGTGGTTTGAAATTAGATGAACCGGCAATTGATTTAGCAGTGGCTTTAAGTATAGCCTCAAGTTTTAGGGATAAATCTACGGCACCAACCGATGCAGTAATAGGAGAAGTAGGATTAACTGGAGAAATAAGAAGAGTATCAAGAATCGAACAACGTGTACAAGAAGCGGCTAAATTAGGATTTCAACGTGTTATTATTCCTAGAAAAAACTTAGGAGGATGGACAATTCCAGATGGGATTGAGGTTGTAGGTGTTTCTAATTTAGGAGAAGCGCTTCGTTTGACATTAGGAGGCTAGGCTATGGAAGAAAATAAGCAACGTGTCAAAAGTATGATTAATATTTTACAGCTCGTGGCCCCAGGGACACCACTGCGCGAAGGGATAGATAATGTACTTCGCGCACAAACAGGGGGACTAATTGTTCTTGGATATAATGAGCAGATTAAAAGTATTGTTGATGGCGGTTTTCACATTAATTGTGCATTCTCTCCTGCTAGTTTATATGAATTAGCAAAAATGGACGGGGCACTTATTTTAAATGAAACGGGAAGTAAAATTTTAATAGCAAATGCACAGTTAGTTCCAGAGGCATCTATTGATTCTATTGAAACAGGCATGCGTCACCGAACAGCAGAACGTGTAGCGAAGCAGACTGGTAGCCTTGTTGTAGCTATTTCACAAAGACGTAACGTAATTACGCTATATCAAGGGAACTTACGTTATACACTAAAAGATATAGGGGTTATTTTAACAAAGGCAAATCAAGCTATTCAAACGTTAGAAAAATATAAGGCTGTATGGAATGATGGTATTACGAATTTGGGCATTCTAGAATTTGAAGAGGTCGTTACAATGTCCGAGGTCGTTCACGTTTTACATAGTGTTGAAATGGTACTGCGTATTAAAAATGAAATATTGAGCTATATTCATGAGCTAGGAACAGAAGGTAGGTTAATCCGTTTACAACTTACAGAACTACTAGCTGATTTAGAGGCAGAGGCAGCATTATTAATCAAAGATTATCACCAAGAAAAAACACAAGACCATCATCAAATTTTGAAAAAGTTGCAGGACCTTGCAAATACACAACTTTTAGAGGATAGTGATTTAGTTAAATTACTTGGCTACCCAGGGCAAACGAGTTTAGAAGAAAGTGTGACGCCAAGGGGATATCGAATCACAAGCAAAATCTCTCGTGTTCCGCCACTTATCATTGAAAATTTAATTAATCGATTCAAAACGTTGCAAGGTGTTTGTCGCGCGACTATTCATGAATTGGATGATGTGGAAGGAATTGGAGAAGTAAGGGCGAAGAAAATACGAGAAGGCTTAAAAAGAATTCAAGAGCATCTCTATATGAGTAGACACAATTAAGAATATTACATTGATTCCATAATATAACGACACTAGAACATTTTTGGTATATGATATGATATATTGGTAAATAAAACTATTTATAAAAAAACACGTCCGCTTTTGCATTCGGCGTTTTGATTAGCGAAACAATGGTTAATAATGAGTAGGAGGTGGTTGGATGTTAAAACGGATCGTACAGCTCTTCTTTCTAGTAATTGGGGGAGCGTTAGGGATTTACTTAATCCCAAAAGTTATTAATGTATTAGACATCGGTGCTGTTCCTTTATTGGAAGGATCGTATGTTCGTGCAATTATTGGTGCAATTATTTTATTTTTAACAACATTTTGGCTTGTAGATTATATTGTTCAACTTATTAAGCATATTGAAGAGGCTCTTGTAAAGGCGCCTGTAGCAGATGTTTTATTTGGTACATTAGGGTTAATCTCTGGTCTCATTGTTGCATATTTAATTTTAATACCAATTCGTGAATTTACAATTCCGGTTATTAGCACAGTATTGCAAGTGTTCTTTACTCTTTTACTTGGATATTTAGGATTCCAAGTAGGATTTAAAAAGAGGAATGAATTGCTAGGATTATTTACATTACCCCAACGCGGAGGTAAGAAGAAAAACAATAGTGAGAACGAAGAGATAGAGGTAGAAAAATCTACGGCTCATTGGAAAATTCTCGATACGAGTGTAATTATTGATGGACGTATTGCTGATATTTGCCAAACGAAGTTTTTAGAAGGAACAATTGTAATTCCACAATTCGTATTAGAAGAGCTTCAGCATATTGCCGACTCCTCCGATGCTTTAAAGCGTAATCGTGGTCGCAGAGGACTAGACATTTTAAATCGTATTCAAAAAGAGATGCCGATTCCGGTAGAAATTTATGAAGGCGATTTCGAGGATATCCAAGAGGTGGATAGCAAACTTGTAAAGTTAGCTAAAATCACCGGTGGAACTGTAGTAACAAATGATTTTAACTTAAATAAAGTTTCTGAATTACAAGGAGTAACGGTGTTAAACATTAATGATTTAGCTAATGCAATTAAACCAGTTGTACTCCCTGGCGAAGAATTAAGTGTTTATGTTGTGAAAGATGGTAAAGAGCAAAACCAAGGTGTTGCGTACTTAGATGATGGTACGATGATTGTAGTAGAAGATGGTAGAGAGTATGTAGGTTCGCAACTTAATGTACTAGTTACTAGCGTATTACAAACATCGGCTGGTCGTATGATTTTCGCAAAACGTAAATTATTAGAAAAAGCATTATAGGTAGAGGATTATTAATATGTATACATTAATTATTCCGGCAGCCGGTCAAGGAAAGCGGATGGGTGCTGGCAAAAATAAGTTGTTCTTACTTATAAATGAAGTACCGATTATCGTGCATACATTACGTGCTTTTGAAAGAGATAAGGCGTGCAAAAGTATTGTTATGGCAATTAACGAAGAGGAACGCCCGTATTTTGAAGAATTAATGCAGAAGTATCCGATTGAAAAACAGGTGCAATTTATTCAAGGTGGGGCTGAAAGACAAGATAGTGTATATAACGCGATTCAGCATGCAAGTGATGTGGAATACGTTCTTGTGCATGACGGAGCGCGCCCATTCGTAACGAATAAAGTGATTCAAGATGTATTAACAGCAGCAGAAAAATATGGGGCTTCCATTTGTGCAGTGCCAGTAAAGGATACAGTGAAGAAAGTAGAACAAGGTGTTGTTGTCGAAACGGTAGAACGATCTCAGCTTAAGGCTGTACAAACACCGCAAGGGTTCTCTGTTTCGCTTTTGTTAGAAGCTCATAGAAGTGCAAAACAGAGCTGTTTTCTTGGTACAGATGATGCAAGTCTCGTAGAACGCATTGGTAAGCAAGTAGGTGTAGTAGAGGGGAGTTACTATAATATTAAAGTGACGACTCCAGAGGATTTACTAATTGCTGAAAGTTTCCTTCATGTTCAGAAAAAATAGCCGTGATGGTGTATAACAAAGGAAAGCTCGGCAATAGCCGGGCTTTTCTTTGTAAGGATATCGATATAATATAGAGTCATAAAGCTCAGTGGTTTAGCTCAAGGAGGATGTAAAGAATGTTTCGAATTGGACAAGGTTTTGATGTACATGAATTTGCAGAAGGTAGACCGTTAATTATCGGCGGAATTACAATTCCCCATGAGAAGGGATTAATCGGTCACTCAGATGCGGATGTATTGTTACATACGATTGCTGACGCATGTCTAGGAGCAATTGCAGCAGGAGATATTGGAAAGCATTTTCCTGATACTGATCCTGCCTTTAAAGATGCAGATTCAGCTATATTACTACAAAAGGTTTGGGAATTTGTACGCGAACAAGGTTACGAGCTAGGAAACCTAGATTGTACAATTATTGCTCAAAAGCCAAAAATGGCACCGCATATTGAAAGTATGCGTAAACGTATTAGTGAACTGTTAGAAACGTCTATAGATAACATTAATGTAAAGGCAACAACAACAGAAAAATTAGGATTTACAGGTAGAGAAGAAGGAATTGCTTCTCAAGCAGTGGTATTATTACAGAAAAAATAATGGTTTTTAATTCGTAAGATGGATAATCACATTTTTTTGTTGTACAATTATAGAATGTGTTGACATTAAGAATGGAAGGTGTACCAATTATGGAAAAGCAAGTGAGAGTGCGCTATGCGCCAAGTCCAACAGGACACTTACATATCGGAAATGCGCGTACGGCATTATTTAATTATTTATTTGCTCGTCATCAAGATGGTAAGTTTATTATTCGTATTGAAGATACTGATGTAAAACGTAATGTTGCAGGTGGAGAAGAAAGCCAATTAAAATACTTGAAATGGCTCGGTATGGACTGGGATGAAGGTGTTGATGTTGGTGGTGAATTCGGACCATATCGTCAAACAGAGCGTTTAGATATTTATAAAAAATTATATCTAGATTTATTAGAGCGTGGTTTAGCTTACAAATGTTATATGACAGAAGAAGAGCTGGAAGCAGAGCGTGAAGGACAAATTTCTCGTGGTGAAACACCTCGTTATGCAGGTAACCATCGTGATTTAACTGAAGAACAAATGAAAGAATTTGAAGCTGAGGGACGTATTCCAAGTATTCGTTTCCGTGTACCAGCTGATCGTGATTACACATTCAAAGACATCGTAAAAGATGAAGTTGCATTCCATTCAAATGATTTCGGTGATTTTGTTATCGTGAAAAAAGATGGAATTCCAACTTATAACTTTGCGGTAGCAGTAGATGATCACTTAATGGAGATTACACATGTGCTTCGTGGCGATGATCATATTTCAAATACGCCAAAACAAATGATGATTTATGAAGCTTTCGGTTGGGACATCCCACAATTCGGTCATATGACCCTAATTGTTAACGAAAGCCGTAAAAAGTTAAGTAAACGTGATGAATCTATTATTCAATTTATTGAGCAATATAAAGAGCTAGGATATCTTCCAGAAGCAATCTTTAACTTTATTGCACTACTAGGTTGGTCGCCGGTAGGAGAAGAAGAGATCTTCTCTAAAGATGAGTTCATCAAAATGTTCGATGCAGCTCGTTTATCAAAATCACCTGCATTATTTGATTCTCAAAAATTAAAATGGATGAACAACCAGTATATGAAAAAGCAAGATTTAGATACGGTTGTAGAGTTAAGTTTACCGCATTTAGTGAAAGCTGGACGTGTAGGCGAAACTTTAAGTGAACAAGAACAAGCTTGGATTCGTGATGTAATTGCTTTATATCATGACCAAATGAGTTTCGGAGCTGAAATCGTAGAGCTTTCTGAAATGTTCTTTAAAGATCATGTTGATTATGAAGAAGAAGGACAAGAAGTGTTAAATGGTGAACAGGTACCTGAAGTACTTCGTGCATTTGCTGGTCAAATAGAAGCTCTAGAAGCGATGGAGCCTGCAGCGATTAAGGCAGCTATTAAAGCAGTTCAAAAGGAAACAGGGCATAAAGGTAAAAACTTATTTATGCCAATCCGTGTTGCTACTACTGGTCAAACACATGGTCCAGAGCTTCCTAATGCGATTGCACTTCTTGGGAAAGAAAAAGTTTTAAATCGTCTTCAAAAAGTAATTGGTTAACATTTTCTAGGTTTAGAAATATAATAAGTATACTTAAAATCTAATAAGGAAAAGCGACGAGAAGGAGAAGTAGAAAATCAGGCTTTTTACAGAGAGAACCACCTTTAGGCTGGAAGTGGTTTATAAGCGGATTTTTGAAATGCCCCTTCGAGTCTTCTGCTGAACAACGAATTGTTTCGTGAAATGTCTTAGGGCGTAAAGTAAGCAGAAGCGGTGTACACCGTTATCATGGATGAGTTTGAGGCTTTTTTATTAGCCTAAACAGAGTGGAACCGCGCTTAAAAGGCGTCTCTGTCAATATGACAGAGGCGTCTTTTTTTATACCGTAAAAGTCGGTATAAGTATAGGTTTGATCTCCTTGTATAAAGATTTAGAGGATAAGTGGGGAGTTAAGGGAGTTAGTTCACTCGAAAAAGCAGCCCATAAAGGGGAGGGGACATCGATGTTTAAGAGGCTTCGGGAAGATATTGAAGTCGTTTTTGAACAGGATCCAGCAGCACGAAGTTATTTCGAAGTCATTTTGACTTACTCTGGATTACATGCAGTTTGGGCCCATCGAATTGCACATGCTTTTTATAAAAAGAATTTCTTTTTTATTGCACGTTGGATTTCACAAGTTAGTCGGTTTTTTACTGGCATTGAGATTCATCCAGGAGCAACAATTGGTCGTCATTTTTTCATTGACCATGGAATGGGGGTTGTAATTGGAGAAACGTGTGAGATTGGTGATAATGTAACAATTTATCAAGGTGTTACATTAGGTGGTACGGGAAAAGAAAAGGGAAAGAGGCACCCTACAATTCAGGATAATGTATTAATTGCAACAGGTGCTAAAGTACTAGGCTCAATTACTGTTGGAGAGAATTCTAAAATTGGAGCAGGATCCGTTGTATTAAAAGAAGTCCCTGCGCATTCTACAGTTGTAGGTATACCTGGCCGAGTCGTTATTCAAAATGGAGTGAAGATTGGTCAAGAGTTAAATCATTCCGATCTTCCGGATCCGATTTTTGATAAATTAAAGGTTATGGAAGCAGAACTTGATAAATTGAAAAAGCAACTTGAAGTAAAGGTAGAAAGGAAGGATAAAAATGACTATTCACATTTATAATACGCTAACACGTCAAAAGGAAGAGTTTATTCCATTAGAAGAAAATAAGGTAAAGATGTATGTTTGCGGTCCTACAGTATATAACTACATCCATATTGGGAATGCGAGACCCCCTATGGTGTTCGATACAGTACGCCGTTATTTAGAATACAAAGGGTACGAAGTGCAGTATGTATCTAACTTTACTGACGTAGATGATAAATTAATTAAAGCGGCAAATGAATTAGGTGAAGATGTACCGACAATTGCTGACCGTTTCGTTGAAGCATATTTTGAAGATGTAACCGCACTAGGTTGCAAACATGCAACAGTTCATCCGCGTGTAACAGAAAATATGGATATTATTATTGAATTTATTCAAGAACTTGTGAATAAAGGGTATGCATATGAATCAGAAGGTGATGTGTACTTTAGAACGAAAGAATTCGAAGGTTACGGTAAATTATCGCATCAGCCAATCGCTGATTTACGTCATGGTGCACGTATTGAAGTAGGAGAAAAGAAACAAGACCCTCTTGACTTTGCTTTATGGAAAGCTGCAAAAGAGGGAGAAATCTTCTGGGAAAGCCCTTGGGGGAAAGGACGTCCAGGGTGGCATATTGAATGCTCAGCGATGGCACGTAAGTACTTAGGGGATACAATTGACATTCATGCTGGTGGTCAAGACTTAGCATTTCCTCATCATGAAAATGAAATTGCGCAGTCCGAGGCGTTGACTGGAAAAACATTTGCACGTTACTGGATGCATAATGGATATATTAATATTGATAATGAGAAGATGTCTAAGTCACTTGGAAACTTCATTTTAGTTCACGATATCATTAAGCAATATGATCCACAGTTAATTAGATTCTTTATGCTATCAGTACATTACCGTCATCCAATTAACTTTAGTGAAGAGTTATTACAAAGTACGAATAACGGGCTAGAAAGAATTAAAACAGCTTACGGTAACTTAAAGCATCGTATGGAAAGTAGCGCGAATTTAACAGATCATAATGAGAAATGGTTAGCTGAGATGGAAAAATTCCAGGCTGCATTTGAAGAAGCAATGGATGATGACTTCAATACTGCTAATGCGATTACTGAATTATATAATGTAGCAAATCACGCAAATCAATATTTATTAGAAGAACATACTTCTAAAGTTGTAATTGAAGCATACGTGAAACAACTTGAAACATTATTCGATATTTTAGGATTAGAATTAGCAAAAGAAGAATTGCTTGATGAGGAAATTGAGGCACTTATCCAAAAGCGTATTGAAGCTCGTAAAAATCGTGATTTCGCATTATCTGATCAAATTCGCGATGATTTAAAAGAACGGAATATTATTTTAGAAGATACCGCACAAGGTACAAGATGGAAAAGAGGATAAGAATGATTGATGCAAAGCAATTAAACAGCTTAGCGTTAGCATATATGGGTGATGCGGTATATGAACAATATATCCGCTATCACCTCCTTCAAAAAGGAAAAGTTCGTCCTAATCAATTACATCGCTTAGGGACGAGCTTTGTTTCGGCAAAAGCACAGGCGAAAGTTGTTTATCATTTATTAGAGACGTCATTTTTGACAGAGGAAGAAGAGGCGGTATTAAGAAGAGGGCGTAATGCAAATTCAGGTACCGTTCCGAAAAATACGGATGTACAAACATATCGACATAGTACAGCCTTTGAAGCGCTAATTGGTTATCATCACTTATTAAATAATCGTGAAAGATTAGACGAAATTGTATATAAGGCAATTGCAGTTTTAGAAGAAAAGGAAGGGGGCACATCATCATGAGTAGTGAATATATTATCGGACGTAACCCTGTAATTGAAGCGTTACGATCAGGGAGAGATATTAATAAAATTTGGATCGCAGAAGGTGCTGCCAAAGGGCAAGTGCAGATTGTACTAGCATTAGCGAAAGAAAATAAGATTATTTTACAACATGCACCAAAGAAGAAGTTAGATCAATTAGTTGAGGGTAATCATCAAGGTGTAATTGCTCAAGTAGCTGCATACCAGTATGCTGAATTAGAAGATTTATTCAAAGTAGCAGAAAAACGTAATGAAGATCCATTCTTCTTAATCTTAGATGAAATTGAAGATCCGCATAACCTAGGTTCTATTATGCGTACTGCTGATGCCACAGGAGCTCATGGGGTTATTATTCCGAAAAGAAGGGCTGTAGGACTTACAGCATCAGTTGCGAAAGCATCAACAGGAGCAATTGAATATATTCCAGTTGCGCGCGTAACAAACTTATCTCGCACAATTGATGAATTGAAGGAACGCGGACTTTGGATTGCTGGTACAGATGCCAAAGGAAAAACGGATTACCGTAATTTAGATGGTAAAATGCCGATTGGATTAGTAATTGGTAGTGAAGGAAAAGGTATGAGTCGTATTATTGGTGAAAAGTGTGATTTCTTAATTACTTTACCGATGGTTGGTAAAGTTACATCCTTAAATGCTTCAGTAGCCGCAAGTTTGTTAATGTATGAGGTATATCGTAAACGTCACGAAATTGGTAAATAAAAAATGAACGATATTTTAATCGTTGACGGTTACAACATTATCGGAGCTTGGGGAGACTTGAAAAAACTACGGGATGTAGATTTGCAATCATCAAGAGACGCGCTTATTGATAAGATGGCGGATTATCAAGGATATACAGGAACGAAAGTAATGATAGTCTTTGATGCCTATACAGTCCACGGTATTGAAAAAAAGATGAAACAATCGCGGGTGGAAGTAATATTCACGCGCAAAAATCAAACTGCGGACGAAAAAATAGAGAAACTTGCGATTGAGCTTAGAAATATAAATACACAAATATATGTTGCGACTTCTGATTATACGGAACAATGGGTTATATTTGCGCAAGGTGCCCTTCGGAAATCTGCGCGTGAATTAGAGTTAGAAGTACAAGCGATGGAACAACAAGTAAGAAGACGTACAAAAGACACGAAAGAAAAGCAACCTGCCATGCGAAAGATATTTAGTGAGGATATTACAGAAAAATTAGAAAAATTAAGAAGAGGAGAGCGTTGAAGCATTGACGCTCTTTGTCTTTTTACTGTATAATATTGCTAAATAAATAGCGGTCGGAGGGATCAAGGTGGAAGCAGGCTTCGTAAGTGTAGGCGACGTTACATTTCGTGATTTAGAGGATGAGGCAATCGTTGAGTTAGTTCGAAAAGGTAATACTGACGCTCTAGAATATTTAATTCATAAATATAAGAACTTTGTTCGCGCGAAATCAAGATCTTATTTCTTGGTGGGTGCCGATCGAGAAGATATTGTTCAAGAAGGTATGATTGGATTGTTTAAAGCAATTCGTGATTATAAAGAGGACAAGCTGTCTTCGTTCAAAGCATTTGCTGAACTGTGTATTACTCGACAAATTATTACCGCTATTAAAACAGCAACAAGACAAAAACATATTCCTTTAAATTCGTATGTGTCTTTAGATAAGCCGATTTACGATGAGGAATCTGATCGAACGTTATTGGATGTTATTTCCGAAGCGAAGGTGACTGATCCTGAAGAGATGATCATTAGTCAAGAAGAATATACCGACATAGAGTCTAAAATATCTGAATTATTAAGCGATTTAGAAAGAAAAGTACTTTCTTTATACTTAGATGGTCGCTCTTATCAAGAGATTTCGGAACAGTTAAATAGACATGTGAAATCTATTGATAACGCTTTACAGCGGGTGAAGAGAAAATTGGAACGATATATGGAAATGAGAGAGAGTACAACTTTAAATTCATAGAAAGTAACGCAGGTGTAAATTAATTCACCTGTTTTCTTTTTGTAACGAGAGTGAGAGTCATGACATTGACATTGTCTTTTGTTGTATGATACATTTTTAGGGACATAATGTTACAAGGCTGGTGTAACTAATGAGGAAAAAAGTTGTACTCTCATGTGAAGAGTGTAAAAATCGAAACTACTCTACGATGAAAGATACGAGCTCAGTAGAGCGACTTGAGATAAAGAAGTTTTGTAAAACATGCAATAAGCATACAGTTCACAAGGAAACAAAATAAATAATACACTGGAGGTCCCGCAGATGCGTTTAACGAACTTTTTCGGCGATGTAGGTCGCGAAATGAAAAAAGTAAGTTGGCCTAAAAAAGATGAATTACTCCGCTCAACAGCGACTGTTATCGCTACAGTTGTGTTCTTTGCGATTTTCTTCGCAGTAGTTGATATGGGCATTTCTTCTTTAATTCGGTTAATTCTTGGTTAATTCTTGAATAAGAAGCACTTATCCATGATATAATGTTATTTATAAGAACTGTGTAAAAGCCCGGTGAACGGGTTTTTTCATTTG
The DNA here is from genome assembly GCF_016483605.1 of Bacillus cereus group sp. N11. Lineage (NCBI taxonomy): Bacteria > Bacillati > Bacillota > Bacilli > Caryophanales > Bacillaceae > Bacillus > Bacillus cereus group sp. N11. The sequence goes on along the minus strand of NZ_JAEHBN010000028.1, from coordinate 41,306 downwards.
CGCAAAAAAATGTACGTCAGGGAGGGAAGGACGCTCGTCCTAAATGAATGGAAAAAAGTTGGTATGTTGTCCATACTTATTCTGGATATGAAAATAAAGTAAAGGCAAACCTAGAGAAACGTGTAGAATCAATGGGTATGCAAGATAAAATTTTCCGTGTTGTTGTCCCAGAAGAAGTAGAAGTAGAAATGAAAAATGGTAAAGAAAAAATAATGAAAAGAAAAGTGTTCCCAGGTTACGTGTTAGTGGAACTAATCATGACTGATGACTCTTGGTATGTTGTTCGTAATACACCGGGTGTAACAGGTTTTGTTGGTTCTTCAGGTTCTGGATCTAAACCATCCCCTCTATTAGAAGAGGAAGTTGTTACCATTATGAAGCATATGGGAATGGACAATGAAGTGGTTGATTTCGACTTTGAACTTCATGAGACAGTACGTGTAAATGAGGGACCATTCGCAGATTATACAGGTGCTATTGAAGAAATTGATGTGGAGAAGAAAAAAGTGAGTGTGCTTGTAGATATGTTTGGTCGCGAGACTCCAGTTGAACTTGACTTCCATCAAATTGAAAAATTATAAAATGAAACTTGAAATGAATTGTAAAAAGTGATAATATCTTTTAAGTCAGTACGTCTTCGTTATCGGAGACGTTTTTTGAAAGATTTTATCGTTACAGATAAAATATGACGTGGGAGGGCAAATCACTGTCCAATTGACCACATCACGGACTTAAGGAGGTGTGTCTCGTGGCTAAAAAGGTAATTAAAATGGTAAAGCTTCAAATTCCTGCAGGTAAAGCTAACCCAGCTCCACCAGTTGGTCCAGCATTAGGACAAGCAGGTGTTAACATCATGGGCTTCTGTAAAGAGTTTAACGCTCGTACAGCAGATCAAGCTGGTCTTATCATCCCTGTTGAAATTACGGTATTTGAGGACCGTTCATTCACTTTCATTACTAAAACTCCTCCTGCTGCTGTTCTTCTTAAGAAAGTAGCTGGTATTGAGTCTGGTTCTGGTGAACCAAACCGTAATAAAGTGGCAACTGTTAAGCGTGATAAAGTACGCGAAATCGCTGAAACTAAAATGCCTGACCTAAACGCTGCTAGCGTAGAAGCTGCAATGCGTATGGTTGAAGGTACTGCACGCAGTATGGGCATCGTTATCGAAGACTAATTCGATTTGTTTTTAAAAAAGGTTGCGGGTCTGGAATTCCAATTCGCAACCTTTATTATCGTAAATGATTATCGTTTTTTAAAATAAAAGGATGGCGCGCATCCTCAGGTTATCCCTGGAAAAAAAGCGTAAACGTGGGAGGTTATTCCGCTAAAACCACATTCGAGGAGGAAATAAAAATGGCTAAAAGAGGTAAAAAGTACGTAGAAGCTGCGAAGCTTGTTGATCGTGCAACTGCTTACTCTGCAACAGAAGCAGTAGAATTAGTAAAGAAAACAAACACAGCTAAATTTGATGCAACTGTAGAAGCTGCATTCCGTTTAGGTGTTGACCCTAAGAAAGCTGACCAACAAATTCGTGGCGCAGTTGTTCTTCCACACGGTACTGGTAAAGTACAACGTGTATTAGTATTCGCTAAAGGCGAAAAAGCAAAAGAAGCTGAAGCTGCTGGCGCTGAATTCGTAGGCGATGCTGATTACATCGGTAAAATCCAACAAGGTTGGTTCGATTTCGATGTAGTAGTAGCAACTCCTGACATGATGGGTGAAGTTGGTAAACTTGGTCGCGTATTAGGACCTAAAGGTTTAATGCCAAACCCTAAAACTGGAACAGTTACTTTCGATGTAACTAAAGCTGTTAACGAAATCAAAGCTGGTAAAGTTGAATACCGCGTTGATAAAGCTGGTAACATCCACGTTCCAATCGGTAAAGTATCTTTCGAAGATGCTAAACTAGTAGAAAACTTCAAAACAATTGCTGACACGCTACAAAAAGCTAAGCCAGCTGCTGCAAAAGGTACTTACATGAAGAATGCAACTGTTGCTTCTACAATGGGACCTGGCGTACGCGTAGACGTTTCTACACTTGCGTAAAAATTGGAAGTTGACTTCATAAAGAAGTTTTAATATAATCATTTATGTTGTGAATTTAAATAGTGTACCGTAGACAGTAGGTGTCATTCGACTTAATTTCCTACCTAGGTGTTAATATACGAAGCGGAATCTTTTTTCTGTGACTATATGCCTCCATGTCTACAAGTTGGGCATGGAGGTTTTTAGTGCACTTTCGGTACATCTTCTATATAATCTACAGGAGGTGTAATAACATGAGCAAAGTAATCGAAACTAAACAACAAGTTGTAACTGAAATCGCGGACAAACTTCGCGCTAGTAAATCTACAATCGTTGTTGACTACCGTGGTTTAACAGTTTCTGAAGCAACAGAATTACGTAAGCAATTACGTGAAGCTGGCGTTGAGTTCAAAGTTTACAAAAACTCTTTAACTCGTCGTGCTGCAGAGTCTGCTGAAATGGCTGAGTTAAACGAATTCTTAACAGGACCAAACGCAATCGCGTTCAGTAACGAGGATGTAGTTGCTCCTGCGAAAGTATTAAACGACTTCGCTACAAAACATGAAGCTTTAGAAATTAAAGCGGGCGTAATCGAAGGTAAACTTGTAACACTTGATGAGGTTAAAGCTATCGCTACTCTTCCATCACGTGAAGGCTTACTTTCTATGCTTCTTAGCGTTCTTCAAGCTCCAATCCGTAACCTTGCACTTGCTACTAAAGCAGTTGCAGAACAAAAGGAAGAGCAAGGCGCTTAATTTTTTAAAAGATAATTACTTGTTATCTATAAAACAATACAAACCTATTTAAGGGAGGATATTTACAATGACTAAAGAACAAATCATTGAAGCAGTTAAATCTATGACTGTATTAGAACTTAACGACTTAGTAAAAGCTATCGAGGAAGAATTCGGCGTAACTGCTGCTGCTCCTGTAGCTGTAGCTGGTGGCGCTGGTGAAGCTGCTGCTGAGAAAACTGAATTTGACGTAGTACTTGCAAGTGCTGGCGCTCAAAAAATCAAAGTTATCAAAGCTGTACGTGAAATCACTGGTCTTGGCTTAAAAGAAGCTAAAGAATTAGTTGACAACACTCCAAAAGCAATCAAAGAAGGCGTTTCTAAAGAGGAAGCTGAAGAAATGAAAGCTAAACTTGAAGAAGTTGGCGCTGCTGTAGAAGTTAAGTAATTAACTTTTGATGCTTTAAAAAGCTCGCTCTCATGCGAGCTTTTTTTTTAACTGTAAAGAAAAGAGGTGGCCATATGGCAGACCATTATTTTTCTAACGACCCTTCTAGTAAGAGTGATCGTAAACGATGGGAATTTACGCTTCGTGAATCTCGATTTACTTTTTTATCTGACCATGGGGTGTTCTCGAAAAACGAAGTGGACTTTGGTTCTCGTCTTTTAATTGAAGCGTTTCAAATGCCAGATGTTAAAGGTAATGTGTTAGACGTAGGGTGTGGGTACGGTCCAATCGGTTTGTCATTAGCGAAAGAGTTTCAAGATCGTGAAATTCACATGGTGGATGTGAATGAAAGGGCCTTGGGGCTTGCAAAAGAAAATGCCGCTAATAACAAAATTGAAAATGTACGTATTTTGCAAAGTAGTGTCTATGAAAATGTAGATGGCAAGTATGCTGTTATTCTATCTAATCCTCCAATTCGTGCTGGTAAAGATATCGTGCATGAGATTTTAGAAAAAGCTGTAGAGTATTTAGTTTCAGGTGGAGAATTGTGGATTGTTATTCAAAAGAAACAAGGTGCACCATCTGCGCTAAAAAAACTAGAAGAAGTATTTTCTGAAGTTGAAGTTGTAGAAAAGAAAAAAGGATATTATATCATAAAATCAAAAAAGCGTTGACGGTTATTTTTGGCTATGTTAACATTATACAATGCCAATATATGATTTTCTGCGTTGAGAAAAGATGTATATTTTTGTTTCTCTTGGAAAAGATAGTAAAATCAGCAGATTATGAAACAGAATGATGGTTTTCTTAAAGAAGCCATTTTTCTTTTTGAGCAGGTAGAAAGACTCAACGTATCTATCTTTAAGAGAAAAAAACTACGCTAATAGCAGTAGTTGTATTTATTTGTGATTTTGCACAAATTTTTTTGTGCATTTATAATACTCATGATTTGAGGGGTGAAGCAGTTGACAGGTCAACTAGTTCAATACGGACGCCACCGCCAACGAAGAAGTTATGCCCGTATTAGTGAAGTATTAGAGTTACCAAATCTTATCGAAATTCAAACCTCTTCTTATCAGTGGTTTCTTGATGAGGGTTTGCGAGAAATGTTCCAAGACATTTCTCCGATCGAAGACTTTACGGGAAATCTATCGCTTGAATTTATCGACTACAGCTTAGGTGAACCTAAATACTCTGTAGAAGAATGCAAAGAGCGTGATGTGACGTATGCAGCACCACTTCGTGTAAAAGTGCGTCTAATCAACAAGGAAACTGGTGAAGTAAAAGAACAAGATGTGTTCATGGGAGATTTCCCACTCATGACAGAGACTGGAACATTCGTAATTAACGGTGCAGAACGTGTTATCGTTTCCCAGTTAGTTCGCTCTCCAAGCGTATACTATAGTGGCAAAGTGGATAAAAACGGAAAACGTGGTTTTACTGCTACTGTAATTCCAAACCGCGGGGCTTGGTTAGAGTATGAGACAGATGCTAAGGATGTTGTATATGTACGTATTGACCGTACTCGTAAACTTCCTGTAACTGTTTTGTTACGCGCATTAGGGTTTGGCTCTGATCAAGAAATCACCGAGCTTTTAGGTGATAACGAATACTTAAGCAACACATTAGAAAAAGACAACACAGATAGCACAGAAAAAGCATTGCTTGAAATTTATGAGCGTCTACGCCCTGGTGAACCACCAACAGTAGAAAATGCAAAGAGCTTACTTGTGTCTCGTTTCTTTGATCCGAAGCGCTACGACTTAGCAAATGTAGGTCGCTATAAGATCAACAAAAAGCTACACATTAAAAATAGATTGTTTAACCAACGTTTAGCTGAAACACTGGTGGATCCAGAAACTGGTGAAATTTTAGCGGCAGAAGGAACAGTCTTAGATCGTCGTACGCTTGATCGCATTCTACCTTACTTAGAGAAAAACATTGGATTCAAAACAGCGAAACCAATGGGCGGAGTGGTAGCAGGCGATGTTGAGCTGCAATCCATTAAGATTTATGCTCCTGAGTCAGAAGGCGAACGCGTAATTAACGTAATTGGTAATGCAAATATTACTCGTGATATAAAACATATTACACCAGGTGATATCCTTGCTTCTATCAGCTACTTCTTCAACCTACTATACAAAGTAGGGGACACAGACGATATCGACCACTTAGGAAACCGTCGTTTACGTTCAGTAGGAGAGCTTTTACAAAACCAATTCCGTATCGGTCTTTCTCGTATGGAACGTGTTGTTCGTGAGAGAATGTCGATTCAAGATACAAATGCAATTACACCACAGGCGTTAATTAACATCCGTCCTGTTATTGCATCTATTAAAGAGTTCTTCGGAAGTTCTCAGTTATCTCAGTTCATGGACCAAACAAACCCATTAGCAGAGTTAACTCACAAACGAAGACTATCTGCATTAGGACCCGGTGGTTTAACGCGTGAGCGCGCAGGCTTTGAAGTGCGTGACGTTCACTACTCTCACTACGGTCGTATGTGTCCGATTGAAACACCAGAGGGACCAAACATCGGTTTGATTAACTCATTATCTTCGTTCGCGAAAGTAAATGAGTTTGGTTTCATTGAAACACCATACCGTCGTGTTGACCCAGAAACTGGTCTTGTAACAGGGCAGGTTGATTATTTAACAGCAGATGAAGAAGATAATTATGTTGTAGCCCAAGCGAATATGAAATTATCTGAAGAAGGAGAATTCCTTGATGAAGATATCGTAGCTCGTTTCCGTGGTGAAAACATTGTCACAAATAAAGAACGCATCGACTATATGGATGTATCTCCAAAGCAAGTAGTGTCGGCAGCGACAGCTTGTATTCCGTTCTTAGAAAACGATGACTCTAACCGCGCACTTATGGGAGCGAACATGCAACGTCAGGCGGTTCCGTTAATGAATCCGGAATCACCGATTGTAGGTACAGGTATGGAGTACGTATCAGCAAAAGACTCAGGTGCTGCAGTAATCTGTAAACACCCTGGTGTTGTTGAACGCGTAGAAGCACGTGAAGTTTGGGTACGTCGCTATGTAGATGTTGACGGTCAAACAGTAAAAGGCGACTTAGATCGCTACAAAATGCAAAAATTCATTCGTTCTAACCAAGGAACTTGCTACAACCAACGTCCAATCGTAAGTGTTGGAAATGAAGTTGTAAAAGGTGAAATCCTTGCGGATGGTCCTTCTATGGAATTAGGTGAACTAGCACTTGGACGTAACGTGCTTGTTGGCTTCATGACATGGGACGGTTATAACTATGAGGATGCGATCATTATGAGTGAGCGCCTTGTAAAAGATGATGTGTACACTTCTATTCATATTGAAGAATATGAGTCAGAAGCTCGTGATACGAAGCTTGGACCAGAAGAAATTACACGTGATATTCCAAACGTCGGAGAAGATGCACTTCGTAACCTTGATGAGCGTGGTATTATTCGCGTCGGTGCTGAAGTAAAAGATGGAGATCTACTTGTTGGTAAAGTAACACCTAAAGGTGTAACAGAACTAACAGCAGAAGAACGTCTATTACATGCAATCTTCGGTGAAAAAGCACGTGAAGTACGTGATACATCACTACGTGTACCACATGGTGGTGGCGGTATTATCTTAGACGTAAAAGTATTCAACCGTGAAGATGGCGATGAATTGCCACCGGGCGTGAATCAACTTGTACGTGCGTATATCGTTCAAAAACGTAAAATTTCTGAAGGTGACAAGATGGCAGGACGTCACGGTAACAAAGGTGTTATCTCTCGTATTTTACCAGAAGAAGATATGCCTTACTTACCAGATGGTACGCCAATCGATATCATGTTAAACCCATTAGGGGTACCATCTCGTATGAATATCGGTCAGGTATTAGAGCTTCATCTTGGTATGGCAGCAAGATACCTTGGCATTCACATTGCAACACCAGTATTCGATGGTGCTCGTGAGGAAGATGTATGGGGCACAATTGAAGAAGCTGGTATGGCAAATGACGCGAAAACAATCCTGTATGACGGACGTACTGGTGAACCATTCGATAACCGCGTATCTGTTGGTGTCATGTATATGATCAAACTTGCGCACATGGTTGACGATAAACTTCATGCTCGTTCTACTGGACCATACTCACTTGTAACGCAGCAACCTCTTGGAGGTAAAGCTCAGTTCGGTGGACAGCGTTTCGGTGAGATGGAGGTTTGGGCACTTGAAGCTTATGGTGCTGCTTATACTCTTCAAGAAATCTTAACAGTGAAGTCTGATGATGTTATCGGACGTGTTAAGACGTATGAAGCAATTGTTAAAGGTGAAAATGTTCCAGAACCAGGCGTTCCTGAATCATTCAAAGTATTGATTAAAGAACTGCAAAGTTTAGGTATGGACGTTAAAATGATGTCTAGCGACGATAAAGAAATCGAAATGCGTGATACAGAAGATGACGACGATCATCAATCAGCAGATAAATTGAATGTCGAAGTTGAGACAACTAAGGAATAATTGGGATAACCTGTAGACTAAAAGGGAGGTAGGCCCCTTGATAGATGTAAATAACTTTGAATATATGAAGATTGGACTTGCTTCACCTGACAAGATTCGTTCTTGGTCATACGGTGAAGTTAAGAAACCAGAAACAATTAACTATCGTACGTTAAAGCCTGAAAAAGATGGCTTGTTCTGTGAGCGTATTTTCGGACCACAAAAGGACTGGGAATGTCATTGCGGAAAATACAAACGTGTACGTTATAAAGGTGTAGTTTGTGATCGATGTGGCGTTGAAGTAACGCGTGCAAAAGTTCGTCGTGAACGTATGGGTCATATCGAATTAGCTGCTCCTGTATCTCATATTTGGTATTTCAAAGGTATCCCGAGCCGCATGGGACTTGTCTTAGACATGTCCCCTCGCGCGCTTGAAGAAGTAATTTATTTCGCTTCTTATGTTGTAACAGAAAGTGGAGATACACCACTTGATAAGAAGCAATTACTTTCTGAAAAAGAATACCGTGCATATCGTGATCGATATGGTAGCACATTCCAAGCTGCTATGGGTGCAGAAGCGATTAAAAAGCTACTACAAGATATCGATTTAGATAAAGAAGTAGACTTCTTAAAAGAAGAATTAAAAACAGCACAAGGACAACGCCGTACTCGTGCTATTAAACGTCTAGAAGTATTAGAAGCATTCCGTAACTCTGGAAATCACCCATCTTGGATGATCCTAGATGTTCTTCCAGTTATCCCACCAGAACTACGCCCAATGGTACAGTTGGATGGTGGACGTTTTGCTACTTCTGATTTAAACGACTTATACCGTCGTGTAATTAACCGTAACAACCGTTTAAAACGTCTATTGGACTTAGGTGCACCAAGCATCATCGTTCAAAACGAAAAACGTATGTTACAAGAAGCTGTAGACGCATTAATCGATAATGGTCGCCGTGGCCGTCCAGTTACTGGACCAGGTAACCGTCCATTAAAATCTCTATCTCACATGCTTAAAGGTAAACAAGGACGTTTCCGTCAAAACTTATTAGGTAAACGTGTTGACTACTCTGGTCGTTCAGTAATCGTTGTAGGACCGAACTTAAAGATGTACCAATGTGGATTACCGAAAGAAATGGCGCTTGAACTGTTCAAACCTTTCGTTATGAAAGAGTTAGTTGAAAAAGGTTTAGCACACAACATTAAGAGTGCTAAACGTAAAATCGAGCGTGTACAACCTGAAGTTTGGGACGTTTTAGAATCTGTGATTAAAGAACATCCAGTACTTCTAAACCGCGCACCAACACTTCACCGTCTTGGTATCCAGGCGTTTGAACCTACACTAGTAGAAGGTCGTGCAATCCGTCTTCACCCACTTGTATGTACTGCATACAACGCGGACTTTGACGGTGACCAAATGGCGGTTCACGTTCCGTTATCATCAGAAGCACAAGCAGAAGCTCGTATTCTTATGTTAGCGGCACAAAACATCTTGAATCCAAAAGACGGAAAACCAGTTGTTACTCCATCTCAGGATATGGTATTAGGTAACTACTACTTAACGCTTGAGCGTGAAGGTGCAATCGGTGAAGGTATGGTCTTCAAAGATGCCAACGAAGCAATACTTGCATACCAAAATGGATATGTACATCTGCACACGCGTGTTGCAGTTGCTGCAAGTTCAGTAAATAATGTAACGTTTACTGAAGAGCAAAAAGGTAAGCTTCTATTAACAACAGTTGGTAAATTAATATTTAACGAAATCTTACCAGAGTCGTTCCCTTATATTAACGAACCAACAAACTCAAACCTTGAAAAAGAAACACCAGCGGAATATTTCGTTGAAAAAGGTGCGAACATTAAAGAAATTATTGCTAGTCGCGAAGAAGTGGCACCATTTAGCAAGAAGATTCTTGGTAACATCATTGCGGAAGTATTCAAGCGTTTCAAAATTACAGAGACGTCTCGCATGCTTGACCGTATGAAGAACTTAGGATTTAAATACTCTACAAAAGCTGGTATTACAGTTGGGGTATCTGACATTCTTGTATTAGGTGAAAAAGATGAAATTCTCCACGAAGCACAAGCAAAAGTAGATAATGTAATTAAACAATTCCGTCGCGGTTTAATCACGGAAGAAGAACGTTACGATCGTGTTATCTCTATTTGGAGTAATGCAAAAGACGTTATCCAAGGAAAACTGATGAAGTCCTTGAATAAACGCAATCCAATCTTCATGATGAGTGATTCCGGTGCCCGTGGTAACGCATCTAACTTCACTCAGCTTGCTGGTATGCGTGGTCTGATGGCCAATCCATCTGGTCGTATCATTGAACTTCCGATCAAATCAAGTTTCCGTGAAGGTTTAACAGTACTTGAGTACTTCATCTCTACGCATGGTGCTCGTAAAGGTCTTGCCGATACAGCACTTAAGACTGCCGATTCTGGTTACTTAACACGTCGTCTTGTAGACGTTGCACAAGATGTAATTGTTCGTGAAGATGATTGTGGAACAGATCGCGGTTTACTAATCGGTGCGATTAAAGAGGGTAATGAAGTAATTGAGTCATTATATGATCGTCTTGTTGGACGTTTTGCAAGAAAAACTGTAAAACATCCTGAAACAGGTGAAGTATTAGTTGCTGAAAATCAATTAATTACTGAAGATATCGCTCATATCGTTGAAAATTCGGGTGTTGAAACTGTAAACATTCGTTCAGCGTTTACGTGTAACACTCGCCATGGTGTATGTAAGAAGTGTTACGGTCGTAACTTAGCAACTGGTACAGACGTAGAAGTAGGAGAAGCGGTAGGTATTATCGCGGCTCAATCTATCGGTGAGCCAGGTACACAGTTAACGATGCGTACGTTCCATACAGGTGGGGTTGCCGGTGATGATATCACACAAGGTTTACCTCGTATCCAAGAGATCTTTGAAGCTCGTAATCCGAAAGGTCAGGCAGTTATCAGTGAAATCGACGGTGTTATCGCAGCGATCAACGATGTTAAAGATCGCCAAGAAGTAGTTGTACAGGGTGAGGTTGAAGCTCGTACGTATGCTATTCCTTACGGTGCTCGTCTGAAAGTAACGCCAGGACAGCCAATTAGCCACGGTAAAGAGTTAACAGAAGGTTCTATTGATCCGAAAGAATTACTAAAAGTAACGGACATTACGGCAGTTCAAGAATACTTATTACGTGAAGTTCAAAAAGTATACCGTATGCAAGGGGTAGAAATTGGTGACAAACACGTAGAGGTAATGGTACGTCAAATGCTACGTAAAGTTCGTGTAAGTGATGCCGGTGAAACAGATGTATTACCAGGAACATTACTAGATATCCATCAGTTTACTGATGCGAATGCGAAGGTGTTACTGCAAGGTAAACAACCAGCAACGGCTAGACCTGTTCTACTTGGTATTACAAAAGCTTCACTTGAAACTGATTCATTCTTATCTGCAGCATCATTCCAAGAAACAACTCGTGTCTTAACTGATGCAGCAATTAAAGGTAAACGTGATGAGCTTCTAGGACTGAAAGAGAACGTTATTATCGGTAAACTTGTTCCTGCTGGAACAGGTATGAATCGTTATCGCAAAGTTGATCTTGTAAAAACAACACAAGATGACATGAATGTAGAAAACGATGAGATTTATGTGGAACAGTAAAATTTTCCGTCGTAAATTTTGTATAAAAACATCTAATCCTAGTTGACATTGTATGAGTCAAAATGTTACTATAATCAAGGTTGCTCCTGAACGATGCTTTGGAGGATATTTATATGTCTTATCAAAAAGTGTCAAATGCTGAAAATGTAGTCGTTGGTCATAAACGAACATTGGAAGCAATCAAAAATGGTATAGTTAAAAAAGTTGTTATTGCAGAAGATGCTGATGTGCGGTTAACCCATATTATCATTCGCACTGCTTTGCAACATAACATACCCATAACCAAAGTTGAATCAGTTCGTAAGCTTGGAAAAGTTTCGGGGATTCAAGTGGGAGCTTCAGCAATAGGAATAATAAGTTAAAACTGTTTTTGTGAGGAGAGAGCATTTGCTCTTCCTTGCAAAAACTTTGTTTTCAACTAATAATGAACCACCTGGATATGTGGTCATACAAACATGCGAAGGGAGGATAATCAAATGCCTACTATTAACCAATTAGTGAGAAATGGTCGTACTGATAAAGTATGGAAATCTAAATCACCTGCGTTAAACAAAGGTTTTAACTCTTTAAAGAAAAAATCAACTGATATCTCTGCACCTCAAAAACGTGGTGTATGTACTCGTGTTGGTACAATGACTCCAAAGAAACCTAACTCAGCGTTACGTAAATACGCTCGTGTACGTTTAACAAACGGTATTGAAGTTACAGCTTACATCCCAGGTATCGGTCATAACCTACAAGAGCATAGCGTAGTATTAATTCGCGGTGGTCGAGTAAAGGATTTACCAGGGGTACGTTACCACATCGTTCGTGGAGCGCTTGATACAGCTGGTGTTGACAAACGTATGCAAGGACGTTCTAAATATGGTACTAAGCGACCAAAACCTGCTAAAAAATAATAAACTTATAATGAAAGGAGGAACTCAATATGCCTCGTAAAGGACCTGTTGCGAAACGTGACGTGTTACCTGATCCAATGTACAATTCTAAACTTGTAACACGCCTAATCAACAAAATGATGGTTGACGGTAAAAAAGGTAAATCTCAAACAATTCTTTATAACGCTTTCGATATCGTTCGTGAACGTTCAGATAAAGAACCAATGGAAGTATTCGAGCAAGCTCTTAAGAACATCATGCCTGTTCTTGAAGTACGCGCTCGTCGTGTTGGTGGTGCTAACTACCAAGTTCCAGTTGAGGTTCGTCCAGAACGCCGTACAACTTTAGGTCTTCGCTGGTTAGTAAACTATGCTCGTCTTCGTGGTGAAAAAACTATGGAAGAGCGTCTAGCTTACGAAATCTTAGATGCAGCTAACAACGCTGGTGCATCTGTTAAGAAACGTGAAGACACTCATAAAATGGCAGAAGCTAACAAAGCATTTGCTCATTACCGTTGGTAGGATTCAACGTAAAATAAATGTAAGCATAAACCGCTTTATTTGTCGCTTATGGAAGTGTGGAGAGGGAGAATGCCTCTCCCTTTCGTTGGGCGCTCGTTTTACATAATGAGGGTACTGGACACTGGCATATGTAACAATATAAAGTGGCTTTTTTGCTACTTAAAATAAAAAAATCCAATCCATATATGGAAGGAGCAAGACACCAAATGACAAGAGAGTTCTCTTTAGAAAACACTCGTAATATTGGTATCATGGCTCACATCGATGCTGGTAAAACTACAGCAACTGAGCGTATTCTGTATTACACAGGACGTATTCATAAAATCGGTGAAACTCATGAAGGTGCATCTCAGATGGACTGGATGGAGCAAGAGCAAGAGCGTGGTATCACAATTACTTCTGCTGCAACTACAGCTCAATGGAAAGGTCACCGTGTAAACATCATTGACACTCCAGGACACGTAGACTTCACAGTAGAAGTAGAACGTTCTTTACGCGTACTTGATGGTGCGGTAGCAGTACTTGATGCACAATCTGGTGTTGAACCACAAACAGAAACTGTTTGGCGTCAGGCTACTACTTACGGTGTACCTCGTATCGTATTCGTTAACAAAATGGATAAGATCGGTGCAGATTTCTTATACTCTGTAGGAACAATCCACGATCGTTTACAAGCAAACGCACATCCAATTCAGTTACCAATCGGTGCTGAAGATGAGTTCAATGGTATCATTGACCTTGTTGAAGAGTGTGCTTACATGTACGGTAACGATTTAGGAACAGACATCGAGCGTGTCGAAATTCCTGAAGAGCACAAAGAACTAGCTGAAGAATACCGTGGAAAGCTTATTGAAGCGGTAGCTGAGCTTGATGAAGAAATGATGATGAAGTACCTAGAAGGTGAAGAAATCACTGTAGAAGAGCTTAAAGCTGGTATCCGTAAGGCTACAACTTCTGTAGAATTCTTCCCAGTAATCTGTGGTTCTGCATTCAAAAACAAAGGTGTTCAAATTCTGTTAGACGCAGTTATCGACTACCTACCATCTCCATTAGATGTACCTGCTATTAAAGGTACTCTTCCGGATACAGAGGAAGAAGTAGAACGTAAGTCTAGCGATGAAGAACCATTTGCAGCTTTAGCATTCAAAATCATGACTGACCCTTATGTTGGTAAGTTAACGTTCTTCCGTGTGTACTCTGGTGTGTTAAACTCTGGATCATACGTGAAAAACTCAACTAAAGGTAAGCGTGAGCGTGTAGGTCGTATCCTACAAATGCACGCTAACAGCCGTGAAGAGATTTCAACAGTTTACGCTGGTGACATCGCTGCTGCTGTAGGTTTAAAAGATACTACTACTGGTGATACTCTTTGTGACGAGAAGAGCCTTGTTATCCTTGAGTCTATGGAATTCCCAGAGCCAGTTATCTCTGTAGCTATCGAACCAAAATCTAAAGCTGACCAAGATAAAATGGGTACAGCATTATCTAAGCTTTCTGAAGAAGATCCAACATTCCGTGCTCACACTGACCAAGAAACTGGCCAAACAATCATCGCTGGTATGGGTGAACTTCACCTTGATATCATCGTTGACCGTATGCGCCGTGAATTCAAAGTTGAAGCAAACGTTGGTGCTCCTCAGGTAGCATACCGTGAAACTTTCCGCGCTGCTGCGAAAGTTGAAGGTAAGTTCGCTCGTCAATCTGGTGGACGTGGACAATTCGGTCACGTTTGGATTGAGTTTGCACCTAACGAAGAAGGTAAAGGATTTGAATTCGAAAACAAAATCGTCGGCGGTGTAGTTCCACGTGAATACATCCCAGCTGTTGGAGCGGGTCTTGAAGACTCACTTAAAAATGGTGTACTAGCTGGTTACCCACTAGTTGACATTAAAGCAGCATTAGTTGACGGTTCTTACCATGATGTCGATTCATCTGAGATGGCGTTCAAAATCGCTGCATCTATGGCACTTAAAGCTGCGGTTTCTAAATGTAACCCAGTAATTCTTGAGCCAATGATGAAAGTTGAAGTTGTAATTCCTGAAGAATACATGGGAGACATCATGGGTGACGTAACATCTCGTCGTGGACGTGTAGAAGGTATGGAAGCTCGCGGTAACGCACAAGTTGTTCGCGCTATGGTTCCACTTTCTGAAATGTTCGGTTATGCGACAGCATTACGTTCAAACACTCAAGGACGCGGAACATTCTCAATGACATTTGATCATTATGAAGAAGTACCGAAGTCTGTTTCAGAAGAAATTATTAAAAAAAATAAAGGTGAATAATTGATTTTTATCGATTGTTCAAGTATAACTACTTATGTAAGCTTAGAAAGTGAGACTTCGGTTTCGCTTTCTAGTCTAAATATAAAATAACCTATATAAACTAAGGAGGAATTTAGAATGGCTAAAGCTAAATTCGAACGTTCTAAACCCCATGTTAACATCGGTACAATCGGCCACGTTGACCATGGTAAAACTACATTAACTGCTGCGATCACTACAGTTCTTGCAAAAGCTGGTGGTGCTGAAGCACGCGGATACGATCAAATCGACGCTGCTCCAGAAGAAAGAGAGCGCGGAATCACAATCTCAACTGCACACGTTGAGTACGAAACTGAAACTCGTCACTATGCACACGTTGACTGCCCAGGTCACGCTGACTATGTTAAAAACATGATCACTGGTGCTGCTCAAATGGACGGCGGTATCTTAGTAGTATCTGCTGCTGATGGCCCAATGCCTCAAACACGTGAGCACATCCTTCTTTCTCGTCAAGTAGGTGTACCTTACATCGTTGTATTCTTAAACAAATGCGACATGGTAGACGACGAAGAATTATTAGAATTAGTAGAAATGGAAGTTCGTGACCTATTATCTGAATACGGATTCCCAGGCGACGACATTCCTGTAATCAAAGGTTCTGCTCTTAAAGCTCTTCAAGGAGAAGCTGATTGGGAAGCAAAAATCATTGAATTAATGACTGAAGTTGATGCTTACATCCCAACTCCAGAACGTGAAACTGACAAACCATTCTTAATGCCTATCGAGGATGTATTCTCTATCACAGGTCGTGGTACAGTTGCAACTGGTCGTGTAGAGCGCGGAATCGTTAAAGTTGGTGACGTAGTAGAAATCATCGGTCTTGCTGAAGAGAATGCTTCTACAACTGTAACTGGTGTAGAAATGTTCCGTAAACTTCTTGACCAAGCTCAAGCTGGAGACAACATCGGTGCTCTTCTTCGTGGGGTTGCTCGTGAAGACATCCAACGTGGACAAGTTCTTGCTAAAACTGGCTCTGTAAAAGCACACGCTAAATTCAAAGCTGAAGTTTTCGTATTATCTAAAGAAGAAGGTGGACGTCACACTCCATTCTTCGCTAACTACCGTCCTCAGTTCTACTTCCGTACAACTGACGTAACTGGTATCATCCAATTACCAGAAGGTACTGAAATGGTAATGCCTGGTGACAACATCGAAATGACTATCGAACTTATCGCTCCAATCGCTATCGAAGAGGGAACTAAATTCTCTATTCGTGAAGGTGGACGTACAGTAGGTTACGGCGTAGTTGCAACTATCGTTGAGTAATCTTAACTGATATAAAAACCCAAGGGATTCTCCCTTGGGTTTTTTGTTTGTGTTTATATAATGAGTAAGATTATATTTTTATGTTTTGACGAGTTTCTTCTATAGTAATATAAAACCAACAAAACAAAACCCA
Organism: Bacillus cereus group sp. N11; assembly: GCF_016483605.1. NCBI lineage: Bacteria > Bacillati > Bacillota > Bacilli > Caryophanales > Bacillaceae > Bacillus > Bacillus cereus group sp. N11. Next base: position 24,829 of record NZ_JAEHBN010000028.1, on the reverse strand, counting down.
GAAACTGTAAAATGAATTCTGTTAGATGAAAACTTGAAATTCTTTAAAGTGCCATGTATAATAGCAAAAGTAGAGAAAAGCAGATGCAAACAAAAAGATGCTTGCATCTAGACGAATAACATTGTATAATAGACAATGTTGGTCTTTGACTGCGATGAAGTGGAAGGTTGCTGACACACCCGGCCGCTTTGCCATGGCATGGTGTGGGGAAATTTCCATGGAGAAGGTCTATTTTAGAAATAGGCGAACGAAGGAGGGAAAATAATGGCAAAAGAAAAAATTCGTATCCGTTTAAAAGCTTATGATCACCGTATTCTTGATCAATCAGCTGAGAAAATTGTAGAAACAGCTAAGCGTTCTGGGGCAACAGTTTCTGGTCCGATCCCATTACCAACTGAGAAGACTATTTACACAATTCTTCGTGCTGTTCATAAGTACAAAGATTCTCGTGAGCAATTCGAAATGCGCACACACAAACGTTTAATCGATATCGTGAGTCCTACTCCACAAACAGTAGATTCATTAATGCGTTTAGACTTACCGTCTGGTGTAGATATCGAAATCAAACTATAAATTATATAACTTAAAAATGTAGGAGGTGTAACTCATGACCAAAGGAATCTTAGGAAGAAAGATCGGTATGACTCAAGTATTTGCTGAGAACGGTGAGTTAATCCCAGTAACAGTTATCGCTGCTAATCCAAACGTTGTTCTTCAAAAGAAAACAACTGAAACTGATGGCTACAATGCAATCCAGTTAGGATTTGAAGATAAACGTGAAAAGTTAACTAACAAACCTGAACAAGGCCACACTGCTAAAGCATCTACAACTCCTAAGCGCTTCATTCGCGAAATCCGCGATGCAGACGTGGACGGATTAGAGGTTGGTCAAGAGGTAAAAGTTGAAGTTTTCGCTGCAGGTGAAATCGTTGACGTAACAGGAATTTCTAAAGGTAAAGGTTTCCAAGGTGTTATCAAACGCCACGGACAATCTCGCGGACCTATGTCTCATGGTTCTCGCTATCACCGTCGTCCAGGTTCAATGGGCCCAGTTGCTCCGAACCGTGTATTCAAAGGCAAAAAACTTGCTGGACGTATGGGTGGAGACCAAGTTACTATCCAAAACTTAGAAATCGTTCAAGTTGACACTGAGCGCAACTTATTACTAGTAAAAGGTAACGTTCCAGGTGCTAAGAAATCTCTTGTAGTTGTTCAAGGCGCTGTGAAGGTTAGCAAATAATTCACAATAGGAAGGAGGAATTCCAATGCCAAAAGTTACTGTATATAACCAAACTGGTTCACAGGTTGGTGAAATCGAATTAGCTGAAGCTATTTTCGGTATCGAACCAAATGAAGCTGTACTTTTCGAAGCTGTAATGATGCAACGTGCATCTTTACGTCAAGGTACACACAAAGTAAAAACTCGTTCTGAAGTTCGCGGTGGTGGTCGTAAACCATGGCGTCAAAAAGGAACTGGACGTGCTCGTCAAGGGTCTATCCGCTCTCCTCAATGGCGTGGTGGTGGTACGGTATTCGGACCTACACCAAGAAGCTATGCGTACAAACTTCCTAAGAAAGTTCGTCGTTTAGCAATCAAATCTGCATTAGCTACTAAAGTAGTTGAGAACAACATTGTAGTTCTTGAAGACCTAGTGTTAAATGCACCAAAAACAAAAGATATGCTAGCAGTACTTAAAGGATTAACTGTTGAGAAGAAAGCTCTTATCGTAACTGCTGATGCAAACGAATCTGTAGAGTTATCTGCTCGCAATATCCCTGGAGTAACAGTAATCACTGCTGATGGCGTAAACGTTTTAGACGTGCTTCATCATGATAAGCTAATCATGACAAAAGCGGCAGTGGAAAAAGTAGAGGAGGTGCTTGCATAATGAGAGATCCTCGTGATATCATTAAGCGCCCAGTTATCACTGAACGTTCTATGGAAATGATGGCTGAAAAAAAATACACGTTCGATGTGGACGTTAAATCTAATAAAACAGAAGTTAAAGATGCTCTTGAAGCGATCTTTGGTGTTAAAGTAGAAAAAGTGAACATCATGAACTACAAGCCGAAAGCAAAACGCGTTGGTCGTCACGCTGGTTTTACTAGCCGTCGTCGTAAAGCAATCGTTAAGCTAACTGCTGACAGCAAAGAAATCGAAATCTTCCAAGGCGTTTAATTCTTACTAAAGAAGGAGGGAAATTGAGATGGGAATTAAAAAGTATAATCCAACTACTAACGGTCGTCGTAATATGACTACGAATGATTTCGCTGAAATCACGACTGACAGACCCGAAAAGTCATTACTTGCTCCTTTAAGCAAGAAGGCGGGTCGTAATAACCAAGGTAAAATTACTGTACGTCATCAAGGTGGCGGACATAAGCGTCAATACCGTATCATCGACTTTAAGCGTAACAAAGATGGAATTCCAGGACGCGTTGCTACGATCGAATACGATCCAAACCGCTCTGCGAATATCGCATTAATTAACTACGTTGACGGTGAAAAACGTTACATTCTTGCTCCTAAATCTTTAGAAGTAGGTATGGAAGTTATGTCTGGCCCAGAAGCTGACATTAAAATCGGTAACGCATTACCATTAATCAACATTCCAGTAGGTACTGTTGTTCATAACATCGAGCTTAAGCCTGGTCGTGGCGGACAATTAGTTCGTTCTGCTGGTACATCTGCTCAAGTACTTGGTAAAGAAGGTAAATACGTACTTGTACGTTTAACTTCTGGTGAAGTACGTCTTGTATTATCTGCTTGTCGCGCTTCAATCGGTCAAGTTGGTAACGAACAACACGAACTTATCAAAATCGGTAAAGCAGGTCGCTCTCGCTGGTTAGGTAAACGCCCAACAGTTCGTGGTTCTGTAATGAACCCGGTTGATCACCCACACGGTGGTGGTGAAGGACGTTCTCCAATCGGACGTAAGTCTCCAATGTCTCCATGGGGTAAACCAACTCTTGGATTCAAGACTCGTAAGAAAAATAAAGCGTCTGATAAATTTATCGTTCGTCGTCGTAAAAAATAATGGGATTGTAGTACGGTTCATTTCTAGAACCGTACGCCAATCACGAAGGGAGGCACCAAAATGGCTCGTAGCTTAAAAAAAGGACCATTTGTCGATGATCACTTAATGAGCAAAATGGAAAAATTAGTTGCATCTGAGCAAAAACAAGTTGTTAAAACTTGGTCTCGCCGTTCAACAATCTTCCCTCAGTTCATCGGACACACAATCGCTGTATATGATGGTCGTAAACACGTACCTGTGTACATCACTGAGGATATGGTTGGCCATAAGTTAGGTGAATTCGCACCAACTCGTACGTATAAAGGTCACCTTGCTGACGATAAGAAAACTAGAAGATAATGAGAGGAGGCACTTCAATGCAAGCTAAAGCAGTAGCGAGAACAGTTCGTATTGCTCCTCGTAAAGTTCGTTTAGTAGTAGACTTAATCCGAGGTAAGCAAGTGGGTGAAGCGATTGCTATCCTTAACCACACACCAAAAACTGCTTCTCCAGTTGTAGAAAAAGTTTTAAAATCTGCAATCGCAAATGCAGAGCACAATTATGAGATGGATATTAACAACCTAGTTGTTGAAAAAGTTTTCGTTGACGAAGGTCCAACGTTGAAACGTTTCCGTCCACGTGCAATGGGTCGTGCAAGCCAAATTAACAAACGCACAAGCCACATCACAGTTGTGGTATCAGAAAAGAAGGAGGGATAATCGATGGGTCAAAAGGTTAATCCAATTGGTCTTCGTGTCGGTGTTATCCGTGACTGGGAATCTCGTTGGTTCGCTGAGAAAGATTACGCTACATTATTACATGAAGACATCAAAATCCGTGAGTACATTACTGTACGCTTAAAAGATTCTGCTGTTGCTAAAGTAGAAATCGAACGTGCAGCAAATCGTGTAAATGTTACAATTCACACTGCAAAACCTGGTATGGTAATTGGTAAAGGTGGTACTGAAGTTGAAGCACTTCGCAAAGCTCTTAACCAATTAACAGGCAAGCGTGTACACATCAACATTTTAGAAGTTAAGAGAGCTGATCTTAACGCTAAATTAGTAGGCGAAAACATCGCTCGTCAATTAGAAAACCGTGTATCATTCCGTCGTGCACAAAAGCAAGTTATTCAACGTGCTATGCGTGCAGGTGCTAAAGGTATTAAAACACAGGTTTCTGGTCGTCTTGGCGGAGCTGATATCGCTCGTGCAGAATCTTACAGTGAAGGAACTGTTCCACTTCATACACTTCGCGCTGATATTGACTATGCAGCAGTTGAAGCTGATACAACATACGGTAAATTAGGCGTAAAAGTATGGATCTACCGTGGAGAAGTCCTTCCTACAAAAAAGAAAGCTTCTGAGGAAGGAGGAAAATAATATGTTAATGCCAAAACGCGTAAAATATCGTAGAGAGCATCGTGGTAAAATGCGTGGTCGTGCAAAAGGTGGAACTGAAATTGCTTTCGGTGAATTCGGTTTACAAGCACAAGCTGCTTCATGGATTACAAACCGTCAAATCGAAGCTGCTCGTCGTGCAATGACTCGTTACATGAAACGTGGCGGTAAAGTATGGATTAAAATTTTCCCTTCTAAGCCTTACACTGCAAAACCTCTAGAAGTACGTATGGGTTCCGGTAAAGGGGCACCAGAAGGCTGGGTAGCAGTAGTAAAACCTGGGAAAATTATGTTCGAAATCGCGGGTGTATCTGAAGAGGTAGCACGCGAAGCATTACGTCTTGCAGCTCACAAGTTACCTGTGAAATGTAAATTCGTAAAACGTGAAGAAAATGGTGGTGAATCTAATGAAAACTAATGATATTCGTGAATTAACCACTGCCGAAATCGAAACAAAAGTTAAAGCTTTAAAGGAAGAGTTGTTTAATCTTCGCTTCCAACTTGCTACAGGACAATTAGAGAATCCAACTCGCATTCGTGAAGTGCGTAAAGCAATTGCTCGTATGAAAACTGTAGTTCGTGAAAGAGAGATCGGAATTAATCGATAAATTGAGGGGAGGTTTGCATAGTGAGCGAACGTAACCAACGCAAAGTTTATACTGGTCGTGTAGTGTCTGACAAAATGGACAAAACGATTACAGTTTTAGTTGAAACTTACAAAACTCATTCCTTGTACGGAAAACGTGTTAAGTATTCTAAGAAGTACAAAGCCCATGATGAGCAAAACCAAGCGAAACTTGGCGATATCGTTAAAATCATGGAAACTCGCCCGCTTTCTGCTACTAAGCGTTTCCGTTTAGTTGAAATCGTTGAAGAAGCGGTTATTATCTAAATAGACGAATCGGAATTTTTAGTCCGAAGGGAGGTTTCATAACATGATCCAACAAGAATCTCGTTTGAAAGTTGCTGACAACTCTGGTGCACGTGAACTTTTAACAATTAAAGTATTAGGCGGCTCTGGTCGTAAATATGCTAACATTGGTGATATTATCGTTGCTACGGTAAAACAAGCAACACCAGGTGGCGTTGTTAAAAAAGGTGACGTTGTTAAAGCAGTAGTAGTACGTACGAAGAGCGGAGCTCGTCGTCCGGACGGTTCTTACATCAAATTTGATGAAAACGCAGCGGTTATCATTAAAGACGATAAGAGCCCACGTGGTACTCGTATCTTCGGACCAGTAGCTCGTGAATTACGTGATAGCAACTTCATGAAGATCGTTTCTTTAGCTCCAGAAGTTCTATAATTTAAGGTATTGCCTTGCTAAGGAGGTGCAGAATTAAGATGCATGTAAAAAAAGGTGATAAAGTACAGGTAATCACTGGTAAAGACAAAGGAAAACAAGGCGTTATCCTTGTGGCTTTCCCAAAGCAAAACCGTGTTATCGTTGAGGGTGTCAATATCGTTAAGAAGCACTCTAAGCCATCTCAATTAAATCCACAAGGTGGAATTATTACTAAAGAAGCACCTATTCACGTTTCTAACGTTATGATTTTAGATCCGAAAACAGGTGAACCTACTCGTGTAGGCTTCAAAGTAGAAGATGGTAAAAAAGTTCGTATTGCAAAAAAATCTGGTGAATTATTAGATAAATAATTTTCTTAAGAAAGGAGGTCACTTCATTGAATCGCCTTAAAGAGAAGTTCCAAAAGGAAATTACTCCTGCTCTAGTGAGCAAGTTTAACTATAAATCTGTGATGGAAGTACCGAAAATCGAAAAGATCGTAATCAACACTGGTGTTGGTGACGCGGTATCTAACTCAAAAGCTTTAGACAATGCAGTAGAAGAATTAACACAAATCGCAGGTCAAAAACCTGTTGTAACTCGTGCTAAAAAATCAATCGCTGGTTTCCGTCTTCGTGAAGGTATGCCAATCGGTGCGAAAGTAACTTTACGCGGCGAGCAAATGTATGAGTTCTTCGACAAATTAGTGTCAGTTTCTTTACCACGTGTACGTGATTTCCGTGGTGTTTCTAAGAAATCATTCGATGGTCGTGGGAACTACACATTAGGTGTTAAAGAGCAACTTATCTTCCCTGAGATCGATTATGATAAAGTAAGCAAAGTCCGCGGTATGGACATCGTAATCGTTACTACAGCGAAAACTGATGAAGAAGCTCGTGAACTTTTAACACAATTCGGTATGCCATTCCAAAAATAATGGAAGCCAACGCTAAGTAGAGGAGGCGAAAACGTGGCTAAAAAATCTATGATAGCGAAACAAAAGCGTACTCCTAAGTTTAAAGTACAAGAGTATACACGTTGCGAACGCTGCGGTCGTCCGCATTCTGTATACCGCAAATTTAAACTTTGCCGTATTTGTTTCCGTGAACTTGCATATAAAGGTCAAATTCCTGGTGTTAAAAAAGCTAGTTGGTAAAACCCACAAATGGGAAGGAGGTAAAACACATGGTGATGACAGATCCAATTGCAGACATGCTTACTCGCATCCGTAATGCGAACATGGTACGTCATGAGAAATTAGAGGTTCCTGCTTCTAAAATCAAAAAAGAGATCGCTGAACTTTTAAAACGTGAAGGTTTCATTCGTGATGTAGAATACATCGAGGATAACAAACAAGGTATCCTTCGTATTTTCCTGAAATATGGTGCAAACAATGAACGTGTAATCACTGGATTAAAACGTATCAGTAAACCTGGCTTACGCGTTTACGCTAAAGCTGATGAAGTACCACGTGTACTTAACGGATTAGGTATCGCTCTTGTTTCTACATCTAAGGGAGTAATGACAGACAAAGATGCTCGTCAATTACAAACTGGTGGAGAAGTAGTAGCATACGTTTGGTAATATATATTTAAAACGAACGGAGGTGTGACCACATGTCTCGTATTGGTAAAAAGATTCTTGAAATCCCTGCAGGTGTTACTATTACAATTGCAGAAGACAATACTGTAACAGTAAAAGGCCCTAAAGGTGAATTAACTCGTAAATTCAATGCTGATATGTCTATCAAAATTGAAGAAAATACACTAACAGTTGAGCGTCCATCTGAACAGAAGGAACACCGTGCATTACACGGTACAACTCGTGCTTTAATCGGAAACATGGTTGAAGGTGTAACTACAGGTTTCGCACGCGGACTTGAATTAGTCGGTGTTGGTTACCGTGCTCAAAAACAAGGAGATAAACTTGTATTAAGCGTAGGTTATTCTCATCCAGTAGAAATGACTCCGGAAGCAGGTATCGAAGTTGAAGTACCTGCACCAACTAAAATCGTAATTAAAGGTATCGACAAGCAACGTGTTGGCGAATTTGCTGCTAACATCCGTGCTGTACGTGCTCCTGAGCCATATAAAGGTAAAGGTATTCGTTACGAAGGCGAAGTTGTTCGTCGTAAAGAAGGTAAAACTGCTAAGTAAACCCGTTAGGTGAGAGAAAGGAGTGACAAGAATGATCACTAAAGCTGATAAAAATGCGACTCGTAAGAAAAGACATGCACGTGTACGTGCTAAACTTACTGGTACTGCAGAACGTCCACGTTTAAACGTGTTCCGTTCTAACCAACATATTTACGCTCAAGTTATTGATGATGTGAATGGTGTAACGTTAGTAAGTGCATCTACTCTTGATAAAGACCTTGCTCTTAACGGTACTAGCAATACTGAAGCTGCTACGAAAGTTGGAGAATCAGTTGCTAAGCGTGCTGTAGAGAAAGGCGTTAAAGAAGTAGTATTCGATCGCGGTGGTTACTTATACCATGGCCGTGTTAAAGCTCTAGCTGAAGCTGCTCGTGAGGCTGGATTACAATTTTAATGGTCAAAGGAGGGAAAATTGATGCATCGCATTGACCCAAGTAAATTAGAACTTGAAGAACGTGTAGTTACGATAAATCGTGTCGCGAAAGTTGTTAAGGGTGGTCGTCGTTTCCGCTTTGCTGCACTAGTTGTAGTTGGCGATAAAAACGGTCATGTTGGATTCGGTACTGGTAAAGCACAAGAGGTACCAGACGCAATTCGCAAAGCTATCGAAGACGCTAAGAAAAACTTAATCGCTGTACCATTAGTTGGTACAACAATTCCACACACAATCAACGGTCATTTTGGAGCTGGTGAAGTATTCTTAAAACCTGCTGCTGAAGGTACTGGTGTTATTGCTGGTGGACCTGTTCGTGCGGTACTTGAATTAGCTGGTGTACAAGATATTCTTTCGAAATCTCTTGGTTCTAACACACCAATCAACATGATTCGCGCTACTGTGAACGGATTAAGCGAACTTAAGCGCGCTGAAGATGTTGCAAAATTACGCGGTAAATCTGTAGAAGAGCTACTAGGTTAAGGAGGGAAAACAAATGGCGAAAAAGTTAGAAATTACCCTCACTCGTAGTGTAATTGGTCGTCCACAAGATCAACGTGCGACGGTAGAAGCTTTAGGTCTTAAAAAGTTGAATTCAACTGTAGTTAAGGAAGAAACTCCTGCTATTCTTGGTATGATCAACAAAGTTTCTCACCTTATAACTGTAAAAGAAGCTTAAGGATAACTCATTAATATAAGGAGGTGCCTGGGAATGAAACTTCATGAATTAAAACCTGCAGAAGGTTCTCGTAAAGTACGTAACCGTGTCGGTCGTGGTATCGGTTCTGGTAACGGTAAAACTGCTGGTAAAGGTCATAAAGGACAAAACGCACGTTCTGGTGGCGGTGTTCGTCTTGGCTTCGAAGGTGGTCAAACTCCATTATTCCGTCGTTTACCAAAACGCGGCTTCACAAACATTAACCGTAAAGAGTTTACTATTGTAAACTTATCAACGTTAAATCGTTTTGAAGATGGTACAGAAGTAACACCTGAATTATTGCTGGAAACTGGCGTTATCAGCAAGTTAAACGACGGTGTTAAAATTCTTGCAAGCGGAGCAGTAGAGAAAAAATTAACTGTTAAAGCGCACAAGTTCTCTTCAAGTGCTAAAGAAGCAATTGAAGCAGCTGGCGGATCAGTTGAGGTGATCTAATGTTTCGTACAATCTCCAACTTTATGCGCGTTGCTGAGATAAGACGTAAAATATTATTCACTTTAGCGATGTTAATCGTATTCAGGATTGGCACGTTTATCCCAGTGCCATTTACAAATGGAGACGTACTGAAAGCACAAGATCAATTAAATGCCTTAGGTATCCTAAATACATTTGGCGGTGGCGCCTTGAAAAACTTCTCCATCTTCGCGATGGGAATCATGCCGTATATTACAGCATCCATCATCGTGCAATTATTGCAGATGGATGTTGTTCCTAAATTTTCGGAATGGTCGAAGCAAGGTGAAATGGGCCGTCGTAAACTAACGCAATTCACGCGTTACTTTACAATTGTTCTTGCGTTTATTCAGGGGTTTGGTATGTCAATCGGTTTTAACGGTATGGTAGGTGGGCAATTAATTTTGAATCCTGGTTGGAGCACTTATTTATACATTGCTACGGTACTGACTGCTGGTACTGCATTTTTAATGTGGTTAGGTGAACAGATTACAGCTAAAGGTGTAGGTAATGGTATTTCCATTCTTATCTTTGGTGGTATTGCCGCAGCGATCCCAAGTGTTATATCTCAAGTGTATCAACAACAGTTTCAAAATATCGGAGATCAATTGTTCATGAGTATCGTTAAAGTTGTATTGATCTTACTAGCTGTGCTAGCGGTTATTGTTGGTGTTATTTTCATTCAACAGGCTGTTAGAAAGATCCCAATTCAATATGCGAAGCGTGTAACAGGAGCGAATGGGAATCATGCTGGAGCACAAAACACTCATTTACCACTTAAGGTAAATAGTGCGGGTGTTATTCCAGTCATTTTTGCTGTTTCATTCTTAATTACACCTCCAACTATTGCACAGTTCTTCCCGAAACATGATGTATCGCAGTGGATTATTGCAAACTTTAACTATTCTCACCCAGTGGGAATGATCATATATGTTGCGCTCATTGTAGCCTTCACATATTTCTATGCATTTGTTCAGGTTAATCCAGAGCAAATGTCAGAGAATCTAAATAAGCAAGGTGGATATGTTCCAGGTATTCGTCCGGGTAAGAATACGGAACAATATTTAACAAAAATCTTGTATCGTTTGACCTTTGTAGGATCAATTTTCCTAGCAGCGATTGCAATCTTACCAGTTATCTTTACGAAATTGGGAAATCTTCCTCCATCTGCACAGATCGGTGGAACGAGTATGTTAATCGTTGTCGGCGTTGCTTTAGAAACAATGAAGCAGCTAGAAAGCCAACTGGTAAAACGCCATTACAAAGGGTTTATCAAGCAATGAGTAAGTGGGAAGGCTTGTCTTCCCTACATGCTCATGTACTGAGGGGGAACAAGGATGAACTTAATTTTAATGGGGCTTCCTGGTGCTGGTAAAGGTACACAAGCCGAACAGATTGTTGCCAAGTATAACATCCCTCACATCTCAACAGGAGATATGTTCCGTGCAGCTATGAAGGCTGAAACTGAAATGGGTTTACAAGCAAAATCTTTTATTGATAAAGGTGCTCTTGTTCCAGATGAAGTTACAATCGGAATCGTTCGTGAACGTTTAAGTCAAGAAGACTGTGTAAAAGGATTCTTATTAGATGGTTTCCCACGAACTGTTGCACAAGCATCAGCTCTTGAAGAGATTATGAAAGATCTTGGCAAAAAAATCGACTATGTTTTAAACATTAATGTGGATTCAGGGTTGTTATTAAAACGCCTTACAGGCCGTCGCATTTGTAAAGAGTGCGGTGCGACTTACCACTTAGAATTCAATCCACCAGCAAACGCTGATGTGTGCGATAAATGTGGTGGCGATTTATATCAACGCTCTGATGACAATGAAGAAACTGTAGCAAATCGTTTAGATGTAAATATTAAGCAAACAAAACCTTTGCTTGATTTCTATGAGGAGCTTGGTTACTTGCAAAGCATTAATGGTGAGCAAGACATCAATAAAGTATTTGCTGATATCGATGTTCTCATCGGAGGCTTAGCGTAATGATCATCTGCAAAACTCCTCGCGAGATAGAAATCATGCGAGAAGCTGGCAGGATCGTTGCTTTAACTCATCAAGAGTTGAAACAGCATATTACTCCAGGAATTACAACGAAAGAGCTCGATCAAATAGCGGAAAAGACGATTCAAAAATATGGTGCTACGCCATCTTTTAAAGGATACAACGGATTTCCGGGGAGCATATGTGCTTCTGTAAATGAAGAGCTTGTACACGGAATTCCAGGGAAGCGAAAGCTCGAAGAGGGCGATATCATCAGTATCGATATTGGTGCGAAATACAATGGGTACCATGGAGATTCTGCATGGACGTATCCAGTTGGAAACATTTCTGAATCTGTTCAAAAGCTACTTGATGTCACAGAAAAATCGTTGTATCTTGGTTTAGAACAAGTAAAACCAGGCGAAAGATTATCAAATATCTCACATGCGGTTCAAACCCATGCTGAAGAGAACGGATTCTCGATCGTTAGGGAGTATGTTGGTCACGGAATCGGGCAAGACTTACATGAGGACCCTCAAATCCCGCACTATGGTCCTCCAAATAGAGGCCCTAGATTAAAGCCGGGAATGGTCATCTGTGTTGAGCCGATGGTGAATCAAGGAAGACGATATGTAAAAACACTATCTGATGACTGGACAGTGGTAACGGTAGATGGTAAATGGTGTGCCCATTTTGAGCACACGATTGCTCTTACAGAAGCAGGATACGAAATCCTTACCACTTTATAAGTAGCTGGCTCTCCGGAATTTCAGAGCAGTGTAAAATGTTACTGATTTGAAGAAGGGAGAACTATTGAATGGCTAAAGATGATGTAATTGAAGTCGAAGGTACCGTTCTTGAAACGTTGCCAAATGCTATGTTCAAAGTAGAATTAGAGAATGGGCATGTCGTATTGGCTCACGTTTCTGGTAAAATCCGTATGAACTTCATTCGTATTTTACCAGGAGACAAAGTTACGGTAGAATTATCTCCGTACGATTTAAATCGTGGTCGTATTACGTACCGTTTTAAATAATATAGCACTCCGTAATCTTTAAGGAGGTTCGAGACATGAAAGTAAGACCGTCAGTTAAACCAATCTGCGAAAAATGTAAAGTTATTCGTAGACGTGGAAAAGTAATGGTTATTTGTGAAAACCCTAAACATAAACAAAAACAAGGTTAATCAGAAGGAGGTGCATTCAGAATGGCACGTATCGCAGGTGTAGATATTCCTCGAGACAAACGCGTTGTTATTTCTTTAACTTACGTATTCGGCATTGGTCGCACAACTGCTGAAAAAATTCTTACTGAAGCTGGTATTTCTTCAGAAACACGAGTTCGTGATTTAACGGAAGACGAACTAGGACGTATCCGTGATGTTATCGATAGCATTAAAGTTGAGGGAGACCTTCGTCGTGAAGTATCTCTTAACATTAAACGTCTAATGGAGATCGGTTCTTACCGTGGTCTTCGTCACCGTCGTGGTTTACCAGTTCGTGGTCAAAACTCTAAAAACAATGCTCGTACACGTAAAGGTCCACGTCGTACAGTAGCAAATAAAAAGAAATAATAAGTAAAGGAGGTTGAACTAACAATGGCACGTAAAACAAACACTCGTAAAAAACGTGTGAAAAAGAATATTGAAGCTGGTATAGCTCATATTCGTTCTACTTTCAACAACACAATCGTAACACTTACAGATACTCATGGTAACGCACTTTCTTGGTCTAGTGCTGGTGCACTTGGTTTCCGTGGATCTCGTAAGTCTACTCCATTCGCTGCGCAAATGGCTGCTGAAGCTGCTGCTAAAGTTGCAATGGAGCACGGTTTAAAAACTTTAGAGGTTACTGTTAAAGGTCCTGGTGCTGGTCGTGAAGCTGCAATTCGTGCTCTTCAAGCTGCAGGTCTAGAAGTAACAGCAATTAGAGATGTTACTCCAGTTCCTCATAATGGATGTCGTCCACCAAAACGTCGTCGTGTGTAATTTTTCTGTATAGAATTTTCCCTTTTGTCTATAATGGATATGATGCATTATCGAGAAATTTCGTACAGAAACATCGCTTGTTGTGCACAATCGGGAACTGCCTAAGGGGGACTTTCGGTTAATCAAAGGGGTATACCTTTGTTTAACCGGGGTTTCGACGTTTTGAAGGAGGGTTTAGTTAATGATTGAAATCGAAAAGCCGAAAATCGAAACGGTTGAACTTAACGAAGATGCTAAATATGGTAAATTCGTAATTGAACCGCTTGAGCGTGGATATGGTACTACTTTGGGTAACTCCTTACGTCGTATTCTTTTATCCTCACTCCCTGGTGCCGCTGTTACTGCTATCCAAATCGATGGCGTATTACATGAATTTTCAACAGTTGAGGGCGTAGTAGAAGACGTTACGACGATCATCTTAAACTTGAAAAAGTTAGCTCTTAAAATCTACTCTGAAGAAGAGAAGACGTTGGAAATTGATGTGCAGGGCGAAGGTATTGTCACAGCTGCTGATATTACTCACGATAGTGATGTAGAAATCTTAAATCCAGATTTACACATTGCAACGTTAGCAAAGGATGCGCATTTCCGCGTGCGTTTAACTGCAAAGCGTGGCCGTGGGTATACGCCAGCTGATGCAAATAAAAGCGAAGATCAACCAATAGGAGTAATTCCTATTGATTCTATTTATACTCCAGTATCACGTGTAACTTACCAAGTGGAAAAGACACGTGTCGGACAAGTGGCTAATTATGATAAGCTTACGCTTGATGTATGGACGGATGGAAGCATCGGGCCAAAAGAAGCTATCTCTTTAGGGGCCAAAATCTTAACTGAGCATTTAAATATCTTTGTTGGTTTAACTGATGAAGCACAAAATGCTGAGATTATGGTCGAGAAGGAAGAAGATCAAAAAGAGAAAGTTCTTGAGATGACTATCGAAGAACTAGATCTTTCTGTTCGTTCTTATAATTGCCTAAAACGTGCAGGAATTAATACTGTACAAGAGCTTGCGAACAAAACAGAAGAAGATATGATGAAAGTTCGTAACTTAGGACGTAAATCCTTAGAAGAAGTTAAACATAAACTTGAGGAATTAGGTTTAGGTTTACGTAAAGACGACTGAGGATTTAAACCCATCAACAAAGGAGGGAACTACGAATGGCATACAGAAAATTAGGCCGTACAAGTGCGCAACGTAAAGCTATGTTACGTGATTTAGCTACTGATTTAATTATCAACGAGCGCATCCAAACGACAGAAACTCGTGCAAAAGAACTTCGTTCTGTAGTGGAAAAAATGATCACTTTAGGTAAACGCGGAGATCTTCACGCTCGTCGTCAAGCAGCAGCTTTCATTCGCAATGAAGTTGCTAACGCTGAGACTGGTCAAGATGCACTTCAAAAATTATTCGCTGATGTAGCTCCACGCTATGCTGAGCGCCAAGGCGGATACACTCGTATTGCAAAAATTGGTCCACGTCGCGGAGACGCAGCACCAATGGTAATTATCGAGTTAGTATAATGATAATTAAAAGGGCAGGACAGTTCTTTTCAAGTAACTGGTCATGGCCCTTTTTTTTTAAATATAAAAAAGGCTAACTTGGCGAAGGAAAGGGTGCCTTGTATTGAAAAAAGAGAAACTTCGGACAGAAAATGTATCATTTCAATATCCTGGGGCAGCCTCGTATGCATTAAAAGATGTTTCGTTTTCCTTATATGAAGGAGAATGGGTATCTGTTATCGGACAAAATGGTTCAGGTAAATCTACACTTGCAAAATTATTGAATGGTTTGTTTTTGCCGGAATCAGGGACAATTACTGTAAATGATACAATGGTTTTATCAGAAGAAACGGTATGGGATGTTCGAAAACAAATTGGAATGGTATTTCAAAATCCAGATAATCAATTTGTTGGAACGACAGTACAAGATGACGTTGTATTTGGCTTAGAAAATATCGGAATGCCAAGGGAACAGATGGTAGAAAGATTAGAACAAGCCCTGCGACTTGTCCGTATGGAAGATTTTCTTAATGATGAGCCCCATTCGTTATCTGGTGGGCAAAAGCAGCGAGTTGCAATAGCAGGTGTTTTAGCACTTCAGCCATCTATTTTAATACTAGATGAAGCAACGTCAATGTTAGACCCTCAAGGGAGACGTGAAGTAGTAGAAACGGTTAGACAGCTTGTTAATCAAAAAGGTATTACCGTATTATCAATTACGCACGATTTAGAAGAAGCGGCACAGTCAGACCGTGTCATTATTTTAAACAAGGGAGAAATATTAGAGGAAGGGACCCCAAAGCAAATTTTCAAGTCCTCTCATATGCTCCAAGAAATTGGGTTAGATGTACCTTTTTCAGTAAAAATAGCAGAATTATTAAAAAGAAGTGAAATTCTTTTGCAAAATACGCATCTTACAATGGAAAGTTTGGTGAACGAACTTTGGAGATTACATTCCAAAAAGTAGAACATCGTTATCAATATAAAACTCCATTTGAAAGACGCGCGCTTTATGATGTAGACGTGTCGTTTCCAAGTGGAGGCTATTATGCCATTATCGGTCATACTGGTTCAGGTAAGTCGACGATGATTCAACATTTAAATGGTTTATTGCAGCCGACAAATGGTACGGTTCAAATTGGTGAACATTTAATTTCAGCAGGGAAGAAAGAGAAGAAGCTTAAGCCACTACGAAAAAAAGTAGGGGTTGTCTTTCAGTTCCCAGAACATCAGTTATTTGAAGAGACAGTGGAGAAAGATATTTGTTTTGGGCCTACTAATTTCGGTTTATCTGAAGAAGTGGCAAAGCAAAAGGCAAAAGATGCCATTCAGCTTGTTGGATTGGATATAGAGTTATTAGCACGTTCTCCGTTTGAATTAAGCGGTGGGCAAATGAGGCGTGTTGCAATAGCGGGCGTACTTGCGATGGAACCCGAAGTACTTGTATTAGATGAACCTACAGCGGGGCTTGATCCGAAAGGACAGCACGAGCTTATGGAGATGTTTTATAGTTTGCATAAGGAGCAGGGGCTTACAGTCATTCTTGTTACCCATAATATGGAGGATGCCGCTAAGTATGCAGATCAAATTGTGGTCATGCATAAAGGAACGGTCTTTTTGCAAGGAAGTGCAGAGGAAGTATTTTCACATGCTGATGAACTAGAACAAATTGGTGTGGACCTTCCGATGTCTTTAAAGTATAAACGTGCAATTGAAGAGAAGTTTGGTATTTCAATTCCAAAGGCTACCTTATCTTTAGAGGATCTTACTCATGAAGTTGTACAGGTGTTACGAAAAGGTGGTCATGAATCATGCAGCAGTTGATTATTGGGAGATACATTCCAGGTAAGTCACTCATTCATCAACTTGATCCTCGTACGAAGCTGTTGATTGTCTTTTTATATGTATTTGTTGTTTTCTTAGCAAATAATGCGATTTCATATGGATTTTTATTTTTATATGCACTCATTGCTTTATTTTTTGCAAAAGTGCCGATTCGTTATGTACTTTCGGGCTTAAAACCAATTTTATGGATTTTTCTTTTTACATTTTTCCTGCATATCTTCACAACTAAAGAAGGGGATGTACTATTCCAGCTTGGTTGGTTTTCAATACATGAAAAGGGATTAGAGCAAGGGATATACATTTCTATACGATTCTTTGTTATTATTTTAATGACGACATTATTAACGTTAACAACGACACCTATTGAGATTACAGATGGTTTGGAGACGTTATTAAAGCCGTTGAAGCGTATAAAGGTTCCTGTTCATGAAATCGCATTAATGATGTCTATTTCTCTTCGTTTTATTCCGACATTAATGGATGAAACGAGTAAAATTATGAAAGCACAAGCGTCACGTGGTATTGATTTTGCTGGAGGTCCGATAAAAGATAGGATGAAGGCAATTATTTCACTACTCGTTCCACTTTTTATTAGTGCTTTTAAGCGTGCTGAGGATTTAGCAATTGCGATGGAAGCACGTGGATATCGAAATGGTGAAGGACGAACTAAATTTAGGCAACTACGCTGGAAAATGAGCGATACAGTAACAATTATAAGTTTACTTTGTCTAGCTTGTATTTTAGTATGGTTGCGATTGTAATGGAGAACGGAAAGATGGAAAGAATAAAATGTACAGTTGCATATGATGGCATGCATTTTTGTGGTTACCAAATTCAACCACAGCATCGTACTGTTCAACAAGAAATAGAGAAGGCATTACAGAAATTGCATAAGGGTGAACTTGTTCGTGTTCAGGCATCAGGCAGAACGGATTCTACCGTTCATGCGAAAGGACAAGTCATACACTTTGATACACCTTTGTCTCTTGAAGAGTGGCAATGGAGTAATGCTTTAAACACAATGTTGCCAGATGATATTGTTATCAGGCAAGTAGAGAAGAAAACAGAAGAATTTCATGCACGTTACGGTGTTGAGAGAAAAGAATATCGTTATCGTGTATTATTATCAAAGACTGCGGATGTATTCCGTAGAAATTACGTATATCAATATCCATATCCGCTTGAAATAAACTCTATAAGAAAAGCGATTCCTTATTTTATTGGAACGCATGATTTCACTTCTTTTTGTTCGGCAAAAACTGACAAAAAAGATAAAGTGCGAACAATTTTTGAAATCGAGTTAATTGAGCAAGATGATGAATTAATTTTTCGTTTTGTAGGTAATGGATTTTTATATAATATGGTCAGAATTATTGTTGGTACGTTACTTAACGTAGGGCAAGGAAAGCTTGATCCTGATAGCATTCCAGAGATTTTAGCAAAACAAAATCGCCAGTTTGCTGGAAAGATGGCTCCAGGTCATGGACTTTACTTATGGCAAGTAAACTATAACAACTAATCCTGGTGTAACATTTGCTTGACATTAGAAACTCAAAAGTATATCATAACATATGGTATTGTTTCTAAAACCACGATTAGCCCCGGAAGGAAATCGTGTTTAAGATAAACAATAGATTTTTTCTATGGAAAAGATAACGAGGAGGGAAACACATGCGTACGACTTTTATGGCAAAAGCTAACGAAGTTGAGCGTAAATGGTATGTGGTTGATGCTGAAGGTCAAACTTTAGGTCGCCTATCTACTGAAGTAGCATCCATTTTACGTGGTAAAAACAAACCTACATTTACACCACACGTTGACACGGGTGATCATGTAATTATTATTAACGCTGAGAAAATTCATTTAACAGGTAATAAATTAAACGATAAAATTTACTACCGTCACACTAACCACCCAGGTGGACTTAAGCAAAGAACAGCTCTAGAAATGCGTACGAACTACCCTGTACAAATGTTAGAGCTTGCAATTAAAGGGATGCTTCCAAAAGGACGTTTAGGACGTCAAGTATCTAAGAAATTAAACGTGTATGCTGGAGCAGAGCATCCACACCAAGCACAAAAACCAGAAGTTTACGAACTTCGCGGATAATTAATTAAAGGAGGGCTTACTTTGGCACAGGTTCAATACTATGGCACTGGACGTCGTAAGAGTTCAGTAGCGCGCGTACGCCTAGTTCCAGGCGAAGGACGCGTTATCATTAACGGTCGTGATTTTGAAAACTATATCCCATTTGCTGCATTACGTGAAGTAGTTAAACAACCTCTAGTTGCAACAGAAACTTTAGGTAACTACGATGTACTTGTAAACGTAAATGGTGGTGGATACACTGGTCAAGCTGGTGCTATTCGTCACGGTATTTCTCGCGCTTTATTAAAAGCTGATCCAGAATACCGTCTAACACTAAAACGTGCAGGTCTATTAACTCGTGACGCACGTATGAAAGAGCGTAAAAAATACGGTCTTAAAGGCGCACGTCGTGCACCTCAGTTCTCAAAACGTTAATTTTTGCGAACTACAAACCTCAACCATTTTGGTTGGGGTTTTTTTATGTTTAATTCCTCTTATTTATTTTTGAAGTTTGGAATATTTTAGTGCTACCGTCCCGCGTATGCTTCTTCTTTAGAAGTTTAGACTAATACGTATTAGGGAGGTTTTATAAGTACTATGAATGTCATTGTCAGCTTAAAAGAAAAACAAAAAGAAAAGCAATTAAAATACGAGCGGAAGATGCTACGAGAATTATCATTAAAAACGTTGCGTTCAAATATTCGTGATGCCTTTCACATGCAAGAGCTTCATCGTCAGTATGAAGATTACTGTATTGAACTAGGAATAGAATCTTATTTATTAGGAGCGAGATACAGTAAGTTTGGTTATTATGGCGAATCGTTCTTTGATGTGAAATATAGGGCTTTAGAAGAAGAGCAACAATTAACGGAAACACTATTTCAATTTTTAACGAGTATGACTATACGAGAAATTAAGTTAAAAGATGAGGAATTACTTTTTGAATCTTGTCAGCAGTTTATCGGATTGTGGTGGCAGGAAGGATATGAAAAAGGTGAAAGAAGATATCGTTTAAAGCTACATTAAGACAAGCATAAACTTTCCTCTTGTCCCATATAAGTAATTAGAGGGACTAGCTGGAGGAGGAAAGGTATGAAGAGAATTCGAATTATCTCTTTTGCGCTCGCTGCGGTTGTTTTGTTTTTTTTAGTCAAACAAGAATTTCAAATTACAAAATCGTGGCGAGCGTGGAATTTACCCTTATCAGGGAAAGTAATTGTATTAGACGCAGGGCATGGTGGACCAGACGGAGGAGCTGTTGGTGGAAAGGATATTATAGAAAAAGACATAACTCTTGAAATTACAAAAAAAGTGCAAGATTATTTGCAAGAGCAAGGTGCATTAGTTATTTTGACACGTGAAGGAGATTATGATTTAGCTAACAAAGATACAAAGTCGTACAGTAGACGTAAAGCAGAGGATTTAAGAAGACGTGTGGAGATTATTAATAAGCCAGATGTCGATTTCTTTGCAAGTATTCATTTAAATGCATTAACTAGTAGTGGTTCTAAAGGAGCACAAACGTTCTACTATCGTTCTTTAACTGAAAATGAACGTGCTGCGAAGTTTATACAAGCTGAATTGAGAACGAGTTTAGAAAATACGAACCGTTCTGCTAAAACGATTTCTCATGTGTATTTATTAAAGTATGCGAAAACACCAGGCGCTTTAATTGAAGCTGGATTTTTATCGAATGTGAACGAAAGGTATATGTTAAATTCGGAAAAATATCAGCAAAAGGTAGCGGCTGCCGTATATCGAGGTATATTGCGTTATTTCACGGAAAAAGGAAATCCTCCAGAATAAGGGGGATTTTTTGAGTTTCTCTCGTTAACGAAGTTTTCGGAAAATATGTTATACTGAAAATGTAAACGCATTTATTTCAAGGATAAAGAGAGATAAATTCAATTAACATTACGTTATTTTTCATACAGGGGGCTGGGCTAATTATGGTAACGAAAGAGCAAGTAGTGGAAGCGTTAGAAGGGATTGTAGATCCGTTTTTACATAAAACGTTAAAAGAAACAAATGCAATTAAAGAGGTAACAGTCAAGCCGGAGAAGGAACATGTGAGTGTTAAAATTGCAATTGTAAAAACAGGTACTGCGGAACAAATGCAGTTGCAGTCGGGCATCGTAAAGTTAGTGAAGGAACTTGGGGCAGCAACAGTTGGACTTCGTTTTGCAGAATTTACAGAAGAGGAATTAGCTCAGTTTGTACCACCGCAAGAAGAAGAGCAAATTGAATCTTTATTGTCACCGAATTCAAAAACGACATTTTTAGCAGTTGCGAGTGGAAAAGGTGGAGTGGGAAAATCAACAGTCTCCGTTAACCTTGCCATTGCTTTAGCTCGTCTAGGGAAAAAAGTTGGTATCATTGATGCGGATATTTACGGTTTTAGTGTACCTGATATGATGGGGATAGAAAAACGTCCTATTGTAAGAGGAGATAAAATAATCCCAGTGGAGCGTCTAGGTGTAAAAGTAATCTCAATGGGATTCTTTGTGGAAGATAATGCACCGGTTATTTGGAGAGGACCTATGCTTGGGAAAATGTTAAATCATTTCTTCACAGAAGTAGAATGGGGTGATTTAGATTACTTAGTATTAGATTTACCGCCAGGTACAGGTGATGTTGCGCTAGACTTGCATTCCATGTTGCCGGCTTGTAAAGAGATTATAGTAACGACGCCTCATCCAACAGCGGCATTTGTAGCAGCGCGTGCTGGAGCGATGGCTTTGCGCACTGAACACAGTATTCTTGGTGTCGTTGAAAATATGGCGTATTTTGAAAGTAAAGTAACTGGTGAGAAGGAGTATGTATTTGGAAGAGGTGGAGGAGATAAATTAGCTGCCGAATTACAAACAGATGTAATAGGCCGCATTCCACTTCAACAACCTGATTGGAATAAAGAAGACTTCGCTCCTTCAGTATATGAAGATACGCATACAACGGGGATTATTTATCGCACGATAGCTGAAACAGTAATTGATAAAACAGCTGTCGCGCAAAAATAAAATAATAATGAGTGGACGATATATATTGTCCACTCATTATTATAGTTATTATTTTTTACTGTTGTTCCTTACTCCCGCTTTGGGAGCCACCTTCGCCACCTGCATCTTTTTTATCAGAGCCACCTTTTTCAGCCTTTTGCACACCTTTACTAATAATATCAATCATCTTAGCTTGGAAGAGTGGGCTTTCAGTAGTTTCTGTTAGTACTTGTTGTAAATATTGACGGTATTCTTTACTCTTCATTGTTTGCAACATCATTTTTTCTACTTCAGGGTTTTTCATGATCTCTATAACGCCTGCTTGGTATTCAGGGTCTTTTAGTAAGGTTTTCATTAAGTTTGTTTGTTCTTTCCCCATACTCTTAGCGAATTTCGATGAGAACTCAGGGTCTTTAAAGAGCTTTTCCCAGAATTGCTGCCCTTTGTCGGATACCATTGCATCTTCAATCGTTTTCTTTACTACTGTTTCATCTAGTATGAGTGCTTGTTTCATTTTTTCATCAGTTAATACATCTTGAATGGCCTTCTTACCTTGATCAGTTTTTAAAATATCAACAATCATTTTCTTTGTTTGATCGTAATCTAATTCGGATTTCGTTTCTTTTCCTTGTGCACATGCTACAAGTGCAATAAGTAGAAAAGAAGAAACGAAAACGAGTAGTATCCGTTTCATAAGTTGGAACTCCTTTCAGCACAGTTCTCTCTTTTTAATATAAATATCTTTAAGGAATTTATACATGAACATGGCTAGCTTTTTGAAATTGTCATTGATACAATTTAATTAGAAATATAAGGATAATGGGGGATGTGTTGTGAATAGCCGCAAGTGGGTACGACTATTTTTAACGACGTTGTTTCTTGGTGGAGTCAGCACGGTTATTATTGGGTTTGTTTTGGAGTGGGACAAGTACGATAAATTTTTTCAAAATTTCGACGTAAAGGAGATTCTAGCAGTTTCTTTCTGGTTGATGGGTGTAGGGTTTATTTTTAGTGTTATAAGTCAAATGGGGTTCTTTGCCTACTTAACGATTCATCGTTTTGGACTAGGTATGTTCCGATCGTCATCTTTATGGAATGTAGTCCAGCTCTTCTTTATTGCATTCGTTTTATTTGATTTTGTGTATTTAAGATCTGTACTCATTGCAAATGGAGAAGTTTCATTAGGGAATAACATACTTGTTGCTGGAATATTATTTGTGTTTGGAGCGATTGTTGCTTATATAAAAAGTAAAGAAACAAATAAAAAAGCATTTGTGCCTGCCCTGTTCTTTATGGTTGTTGTAACAATTCTTGAATGGGTGCCAGCATTAAGGATTAATGATACAGATTGGTTATATTTAATGGTTATACCACTTTTATTATGTAATGCATATCAGTTACTTATATTACATCGTTTAATCGGAAAAACGAGTAAAGCTGCTTAATTGAAAAGTACTTTTGAATTTTTACGCAGCGATAGTTATACTACGAGAAATAGTGAGATGGAAATAGCTCTATTACCTTTCGATAAGGTAATAGAGCTATTTATGTGTAAAGGGTAGCAGAAAAGAAACTACTTCACATCTTCACTTTTCGTACTTGTGTTGGAAATGAGTTGTGATACGGATATTTGTTGATATCCGTCACTCTTTAACTTTTGTAGAAGTAGCGGTAAAGCTTTATTTGTTTGAAGAGCAGAATCAGATGCGTGTAATAAGACAATATCTCCACCCTTCAAATTATTAGAGACAGTGGAAACGATAGTATTTACACCTGGATTTTTCCAATCATTTGAATTATTACTCCAATGAACGACAGTGTATCCGAGCGATTCTGCGATTTTAAGAGTTGCTTTGTTGAATTCACCACTAGGTGGACGCAATAGCTTGACTTGTTTTACGCCAAGTTTCGTAAAAACATCTTGGGCTCGTAAAAGATCTCTTCTTATTTCATTTGGCTCTAGAGAAGTGTAAGACGTGTAATTATAACCCATACTACCGATTTCATGTCCATCTTTCATGATACGTTCGACGATATCGGGGTGTCTTTCGGCCCATGCAGCAGAAAGGAAGAAGGTTGCATTCTTAATTTCTCTTTCTTTGAGTGTCTCAAGGATTGGAATCGCTTTTTTGTCTCCCCAACTAATATCAAACGTGAACGCAACTTGTTTTTTAGCAGTATCTCCTTTGTAAATTACCTTAGGACCTGTAGCAGTTGAAAAAGCAGATTCATGTGAATATGTTTTTAAAAAGAGTAGCCATGCTGTAAATAAGGAAAGTATCACTATTAAGCTAATGTGTTTAAAAGTTCTTTTGCTCGTAATAAAAAAGAAAAACATAATATTACGCCCCTTTGTCCAATCCTTTTCAGTTACATATATGCTTTAAATATAAAAAAGAGAACAAGGGATTAATATCGTAAGTGGTGGATATAATGAATGATAGGATTTTGATGATTTGTTTTTGATAAGTAAAAATGAGCGGAACTTGTATTGCTCTGTAAGGAATGATTGAGGTGATGATTTGCTTGGGCTTATGTTGACGAAAGAAGAGAAAAAAGAAATGGAATACATATTGAAGAGAGAGTTAGAGGAACTTTTATTTGATTTTGAAGATGAGCGTATTCATGAGGTTGTAAAAAAAGCGATGGAAGAAAGATATAAAATCATTTTTTGTTTATTTCGAAGAGTTGCTAACGCAGAAGAATGTATTCGTTATGTAAGAAAAAGAATTTTTTATTAAAAAGTGTTGACGTTAATGATTAGTATATGGTAAATTAATAAACGTCGCTGATGCGGAAACGCAGAAAACGACAAGAAAGAAATTGAAAAACTTAGTTGACATCGAAAAACGAAGATGTTAACATAAGGAAGTCGCAAATGAGCGACTAAGTAGTTCTTTGAAAACTGAACGAAACAAACAACGTGAAACGTCAATTTTTATTTTTAGATGCTAGACAAACTAACT
>NZ_JAEHBN010000027.1:0-64936 GCF_016483605.1 Bacillus cereus group sp. N11 | reverse complement strand
TCCAAATATTATGCCTATTATGGATAAAAATCAACTTCCAAATATTATGCCTATTATGGATAACAATCAAATTCCAAATATTATGCCTATTATGGATAACAATCAAATGCCTAATATGATGCCGATTATGGATAACAATCAAATGCCGAATATGATGCCGATTATGGATAATAACCAAATGCCGAATATGATGCCAATAATGGATAATAACCAAATGCCGAATATGATGCCGATTATGGATAACAATCAAATGCCGAATATGATGCCGATCATGGATAACAATCAAATGCCAAATATGATGCCGATCATGGATAACAATCAAATGCCAAATATGATGCCGATCATGGATAACAATCAACCACCGAATATGATGCCATATCAAATGCCGTATCAACAGCCGATGATGCCGCCAAATCCATATTATCAACAACAAAACTCATATTACAATATGCCGTATCAGCAAGGGGCACCTTTTGGACCACAGTATACGTCTATGCCAAATCCAAATATGATGCCAATGGATAATAATATGCCGCCACTCATACAAGGTGAGGAAGATTGTGGATGCGGAGGAGAGAGTAGGTTATATAGTCCGCAGCCTGGGGGACCACAATACGCTAATCCTTTATATTATCAACCAACGCAGTCTGCATATGCACCACAGCCAGGGACGATGTATTATCAACCAGATCCACCAAATGTATTTGGAGAGCCAGTCGCAGAAGAAGAGGACGAAGAAGAAGTTTAAAAAAAGGTGGGATTATTCCCACCTTTTTTGTATGTAGAATTGTTTTGAAAACGGAAGATTTACATCAAGTGTTAGAAAATTCCCAGTGAAATATTAACAGTGTAAAAACCTTCTCTGTTACTCATCATAAGAGGGAGCTTTTCAGAAGAGAAGTTCATTCTAACAGAGGGGGTTTTTGTATTGAATACGAAAGTAAAAGTGATTGCTGCTTCTTTGTTAGTTACCAGTGCATTAGCTGCATGTGGTACACCAAAAGATAACAATGCGATGGATGGACGTAACTACAATTACGAGCGTACATCTTATAATGATACACATCAGTATCGTGATAATGTAGCGCGTAACGATCGTTATACAGATTATGTAACATATAGAAACGGTCGTAACGATACAGGATATAATAATTATTACCGTGATGTAAATTACAACGGGCAAATTGCTAATCCGCATCCAACTCGTAATATTACAATGAACAATTCATACATTAACAATGATGGTAAAACTGCAGAAAGAATTACAAATCGTGTGAAACGTATGAATAACGTAGACCGCGTGTCTACGGTTGTATATGGAAACGACGTAGCGATTGCAGTAAAACCACGTAACACAGCGACAAATGAAACGGCGATGGCGAACGAAATTCGTCAAGCGGTTTCAAATGAAGTTGGAAACAGAAACGTATATGTTTCTGTAAGAAATGATATGTTTACTCGTGTCGATGCAATGAGTACGCGTCTACGTAACGGTACAGTTACAAACGATTTTAATCGTGACATAGTGAATATGTTCCGAGACATTCGTTACGGTTTAACTGGTACAGTGCGATAGCAAAACAAAAGAGGAAGGGATTGCCCTTCCTCTTTATTCATCGTTATCTTGTAAACGACGTTTTTTAATAAAATAACTAACGGAATAAGAAACTAAAAAGCATATGAAGAAAATACTACCAGCTAGAAGTGCTTCAAACAGAGGTCTTTCTGGACTGAAAATGATATAAATAATAACTATGATAGTTGCTACAATAAGAGAGCGTAAAATAATTTTGTAATAAGGGGTTAACTTTATATCCTTTTCGCCTTCTTCTACATTGATAGAAACACTTAACTGTAAATAACTAAGTACGATACTTGTAAGGATAAATAATAACCATAATGGAGATTTCGTAATTTGATCCATTCCTTCAGTGAATCCGATATAGCCTAAAATGCCAATTATACCAAGCGATTGAAAAAGAAAGGCAATACGTATGTTTTTTAATGTTTTCAGAATGAGACGTTCATCCTTTATTTTTTTCACAATATCCATCTCCTGTTTATTATGATTTCGCTGTCACATCAATTGAAACATATAAATTACATTTATCAATTTATAATTTACATAAAGTTCGTTTGGGTGAAAGAGAAAATAAAATATTTTTATAAACATGTTGCACTTATACGTTATTAATGTTATATTAGCAAAGCGATGAGCTAATTTACGTAAGACGAGAGATATGCTTAAGTGCTAAACACGCGAATGTGGTCGCCTGGTCTCTCGCCGTAAACGCATCAAGACGCCTGCTTGCAGGCGTCTTTCATTTTATATAAAAACAAATGCTAATGCAGATAAGGATAAAACCTTATCTGCATTTTTTATTTTTGAGAGAAATGTAATGTGGTTGTTTATATGGATAAAACCTCCACTTTCGGCAAAACTACTAATGAAAGTTTGATTTTGCCTAAAAGAGGTGAACGGAAATGAAATGGATACTGATTGCAGTGCAAGCTTTCGTGATGATGTTTTGTTTAGCCTATGAAACGAGTGTGAGGGCGGAAGGACCAGTACCAGAAGTAACAGAAAAAGAACCTGAAGTTACAATTTTATTAGAGCGTATGTATGTTGATGGAGAAGTAAGTGAAGAAATATTTACAGAAAAAGTAGCGGATTTAGAAAAGTTTTTACAGAAATATAAAGAATGGCAACTCGTTGATCGTGATGATGTACAAATTGTATTGCAAAAGAAAGTGGACGATATTTCTCCGTTATTGAAGACGAGCGGCTATTTTGGTGTTTCAGAGGAAGGAATATTACAAATTTTCAAGGGTGTACCAAAAAGCGATAATGCGATTCATTCATTCTTTCAAATTGATATGAAAAAACTTGAGAGTTATGAGCGTGCGAAATTGAAACGTGGTATTCGTATAAAATCAAAAGAAAGTTTTGTGAAGACGATTGAAAAAATGAGGCAATATGCAGTGCAAAATAAGAAAAAAAGCAGCTCATGGTGAGCTGCTTTTTCTTACTTGTTTTTAGCTAAAATTTCTTTTGCGATTTCATCAATTAGCATATCTTTTCCGATTGGATTGAATGCTTTCGTATTGAAGATTTCATTCGATACTTCATATACGTGATTGTTTTTTACTGCTTTATTGTCTTTCCAAACAGCACTATTTTTATAGTCTTCGTACACTTTATCAGCCTCGCCGCCGAAGTTTACAATAAACATTTGATCAGGTTGGAATGCAACAAGCCCTTCTAATGATACTTGCGCCATCGTTTGTTTTAAATCTGTACCTTTTGTTGCTGGAAGTTTTAAGTCGTTAAAGATGATGTCACCGTATCCGAAGCTACCGTATACACGGAAGTTTTGTGGTGTAACTGCGACAAACATAAAGTTTTCATCTTTTGTTTTTTCTTTAATTTTTTTAGATAAAGAGTCTGCTTTTTTATCGTAGTCGGCAATCCATTTGTCAGCTTTCTTTTCTTCATCAAATAGTTTACCTACTTCTTTAAACTTACCGCGCCAGTCTTCTAAGTTTGTTTCTAGAACAACAGTCGGTGCAACCTTTTCTAATTGATCATAAATTTTTAATTGACGATTATTTAAAATAATTAAGTCCGGTTTTAAAGCTGTAACAGCTTCTAAATCAACTTTAGGTGCCCAGTACCAGCCAACTGCTTTTACGCCATCTAGCTTGTCTGTTAAGTGATTTTGGATTTTATCTTTATATGTATTTGCTGTACCAACAGGTTTGTGTCCAAGAAGTAATAACTCTTCTGTTGATCCAGATAAGTCAACAATTCTCTTTGGATTTACTGGAATTGTAGCTTCCCCTTTAGCGTGTTTCACAACTTTTGTTTTCGGTTGTTCTTTTGCTTTTGACGCTTCTTTTTGAGAAGAACAGCCAACGATAGAAAGAACGACTAGCATAATAGTTAATAAAATAAATAACTTACGTTTCATCCTGATGTAACCCCTTTAATTAGTATTGATAATCATTATCGACTCCTGTATATTAAGGTGCTTTATCCTTTCTGTCAATGGAAAATAACAGAAGTTTTAAACAGAGAACGTTTGTTGGGGTAGTCTCGCTTTTCTATCATTAAATATGTTAAAATGGAATACATGATTTAAGAGGGAGAGATCGTATTTTGTTTGAATATGTTACAGGTTACGTGGAGTATGTAGGACCGGAATATGTCGTAATTGACCATAATGGAATTGGGTACCAAATTTTCACACCAAATCCGTATGTATTTCAAAGAAGTAAGCAAGAAATCCGTGTCTATACATATCATTATGTGAGAGAAGATATTATGGCACTTTACGGGTTTAAAACACGTGAAGAGCGTTTATTATTTACAAAATTGTTAGGTGTGTCTGGCATTGGGCCAAAAGGCGCTCTTGCGATTTTAGCTTCTGGTCAAACAGGACAGGTCGTTCAAGCGATTGAACATGAAGATGAGAAGTTTTTAGTGAAATTCCCGGGCGTCGGAAAGAAAACAGCGCGCCAAATGATTTTAGATTTAAAAGGAAAACTAGCAGATGTTGTACCAGATGCATTTGTTGATTTGTTCTCAGATGTTGAAAGTTTTGATGAGAAGAAAGGTTCCTCAGTTGAACTTGATGAAGCACTGGAAGCACTGCGTGCACTTGGTTATGCAGAACGGGAAGTTTCTCGTGTTGTACCAGAGTTATTAAAAGAATCATTAACGACGGATCAATATATTAAAAAGGCACTTAGTCTTTTACTAAATGGTAAGAGGTGAGTATAATGGACGAACGTCTCCTTTCAGGGGAATCTGGATACGAAGATGCGGATTTAGAGTATTCATTACGGCCACAGACGCTCCGTCAGTATATTGGCCAAGATAAAGCGAAACATAATTTAGAAGTGTTTATTGAAGCGGCGAAAATGCGTGAAGAAACGTTAGATCACGTACTTTTATATGGACCACCTGGACTTGGTAAAACGACGCTTGCGAATATTATTGCCAATGAAATGGGTGTTAACATTCGAACGACGTCAGGTCCCGCAATTGAAAGACCAGGAGATTTAGCAGCGGTATTAACAGCACTTCAGCCTGGAGATGTATTGTTTATTGATGAAATTCATCGTTTGCATAGATCAATTGAAGAAGTACTATATCCTGCGATGGAAGATTTTTGCCTTGATATCGTAATTGGAAAAGGACCGTCAGCACGGTCTGTACGTTTAGATTTACCTCCATTTACATTAGTTGGAGCGACAACACGTGCCGGAGCATTATCAGCGCCGCTCCGTGACCGTTTCGGTGTACTTTCAAGATTAGAGTATTATACAGTGGATCAGCTTTCTGCGATTGTTGAACGTACAGCGGAAGTATTCGAAGTGGAAATTGATTCGTTAGCCGCACTAGAAATTGCAAGACGTGCCCGTGGTACACCTCGTATTGCGAATCGTTTATTACGACGTGTACGTGACTTCGCACAAGTTCGCAGCGACGGAACAATTGCAATGGAAATTACACAAATGGCATTAGAACTACTGCAGGTAGATAAATTAGGACTCGATCATATTGATCATAAATTATTGCTCGGTATAATTGAGAAATTCCGTGGTGGCCCAGTTGGGTTAGAGACAGTTTCGGCAACGATTGGAGAAGAATCTCATACAATTGAAGATGTGTATGAGCCGTATTTATTACAAATTGGCTTTTTACAACGAACGCCAAGAGGCCGAATCGTAACGCCACTTGCGTATGAACATTTCGGAATGGAGATGCCAAAAGTATGACGGAGATACCGAAATTGCTTATAACAGCAGGTATCTTACTCATTGTTGTTGGCTTAGCTTGGAAGTTCGTTGGAAGGCTTCCAGGCGATATTTTTGTGAAAAAAGGTAACGTTACCTTTTATTTTCCTATCATTACATGTATTGTGTTAAGTATTGCATTATCTTTTATTATGTATATAATAAATCGATTCAAATAAGAAATAGGTGGATACAGTTATGAATATTAATCTGTTTGATTTTCATTTACCAGAAGAACTTATTGCACAAGTCCCGTTAGAGGATCGTGAAACATCAAGATTAATGGTGTTAGACCGTGAAACTGGTGATATTGAGCATAAACATTTTACGGACATTCTTTCTTACTTACATGAGGGGGATTGCTTAGTTTTAAATGAAACGAAAGTTATGCCTGCTCGCTTGCACGGTTTGAAAGAAGATACAGGCGCGCACATTGAAGTGCTTCTTTTGAAACAAGAGGAAGGCGATAAGTGGGAAACGCTTGTTAAGCCAGCGAAACGTGTAAAAGAAGGAACTGTAATTTCTTTTGGTGAAGGGAAATTAAAAGCAACTTGCACAGGGACTGCAAATCAAGGTGGGCGTCAGCTTGAATTTTCATATGACGGCATCTTCTATGAAATTTTAGATGAACTTGGGGAAATGCCACTTCCTCCATATATTAAAGAGACACTGGAAGATCGCGATCGCTATCAAACAGTATATGCGAAAGAAATCGGTTCAGCAGCAGCGCCGACAGCGGGACTTCACTTTACAGAAGAGTTACTTGAGAAGTTAAAGAAAAAAGGCGTTCAGTTAGCATTTATTACACTTCACGTAGGGCTTGGAACATTTAGACCAGTTTCTGCAGATACGATTGAAGAGCATCATATGCACGCAGAATATTACCATATGTCTGAAGAGACAGCGGCATTATTAAATCGTGTGAAAGAGAATGGTGGACGTATTATTACTGTAGGTACGACATCAACTCGTACGTTAGAAACGATTGCGACCGATCATAGTGGTAAGCTTTGCGCAGCTTCTGGTTGGACAGATATTTTTATGTACCCAGGATATGAATTTAAAGCAATTGATGGTTTAATTACAAACTTCCATTTGCCGAAATCAACATTAATTATGCTTGTAAGTGCATTTTCAAATAGAGATAATGTACTTCATGCTTATAATGAAGCAGTAAAAGAAAAATATCGTTTCTTTAGCTTCGGTGACGCAATGTTCGTTGCATCTCACGCTAAAATGAGAAACAAATAAAAGGAGTAAATTATGACAGCAATTCGTTATGAATTTATTAAAACTTGTAAACAAACGGGTGCGCGTTTAGGTCGTGTACACACGCCGCACGGTTCATTTGATACACCAACATTCATGCCAGTTGGTACACTTGCAACAGTTAAGACAATGTCACCAGAAGAATTAAAAGCAATGGATTCTGGCATTATTTTAAGTAATACGTATCATTTATGGCTACGTCCAGGTCACGAAATTGTTCGTGAAGCAGGTGGTTTGCATAAATTTATGAACTGGGACCGTGCGATCTTAACGGATTCTGGTGGTTTCCAAGTATTCAGTTTAAGTGACTTCCGCCGTATTGAAGAGGAAGGCGTTCACTTCCGTAACCACTTAAATGGAGATAAATTATTCTTATCACCAGAAAAAGCGATGGAAATCCAAAATGCATTAGGTTCAGATATTATGATGGCATTTGATGAGTGTCCACCGTTCCCAGCTACTTTTGAATATATGAAGAAATCTGTAGAACGTACAAGCCGCTGGGCAGAACGTTGCTTAAAAGCGCATGAACGTCCACAAGATCAAGGTTTATTCGGTATCGTACAGGGCGGAGAGTTTGAAGAGCTTCGTCGCCAAAGTGCAAAAGACCTTGTTTCAATGGACTTCCCTGGTTATGCTATAGGTGGTTTATCTGTTGGTGAACCGAAGGATATTATGAATCGTGTGCTTGAGTTTACAACACCACTTCTTCCAGATGATAAGCCACGTTACTTAATGGGAGTAGGTTCTCCTGACTCGTTAATTGATGGGGCAATTCGCGGCGTTGATATGTTTGACTGCGTACTTCCAACTCGTATCGCTCGAAATGGTACATGTATGACAAGTGAAGGCCGTCTAGTTGTAAAAAATGCGAAATTCGCAAGAGACTTCGGTCCGCTTGATCCTAATTGTGATTGCTACACATGTAAAAATTACTCTCGTGCGTACATTCGTCACTTAATGAAATGTGATGAAACGTTCGGAATTCGTTTAACGTCTTATCACAACCTTCATTTTCTGTTAAACTTAATGGAGCAGGTGAGACAAGCTATTCGTGAAGACCGTCTTGGTGATTTCCGCGAAGAGTTCTTTGAACAGTATGGCTTTAATAAACCGAATGCTAAAAACTTCTAATACATAATTTAAAAGGAGGAACAAAAGATGAATGCAGGTATGATGAATATCGTTATGATCGTTGCGATGTTTGCGATTTTCTATTTCTTATTAATTCGCCCGCAACAAAAGCGTCAAAAAGCAGTTGCTCAAATGCAAAACGAATTAGCAAAAGGTGATGCTATCATAACAATTGGTGGCTTACACGGTACAATCGAATCAGTAGATGAAACGAAAATCGTTGTTAAATCTGGTGGTGCACACTTAACTTTCGATCGCAATGCGATTCGTGAAGTTGTGAAAAACTAATGAGGAAGGCCCTGCATGAAATGTGCAGGGCCTTTTTTTAATTATTTTGCTTTGACATATTTACACCGAAAATACCACCGAGTGTACTCGCGCCCATTAATGCCAATTGGTAAAGTAACTGTGAGTTCGATAAAGTTTGAGAGAAGCCTAAATAGTTAACTAGAAAAACGAGTATGGCGAATGTGAGTCCTGTTGTAAAACCTACTAGCCAACCTTTCCCTTGTGCTTTTTTACCAGCAATAAACCCAGACATAAGCATAGATAAAAGAGCTAGTATCAAAATAGTGACGGTTAATGTACTTTCATTCATGTTCGTAAACTTTAATAATAGAGCCATAACCATGCTAGTAATAGATGCGAGAATTAGTAGGGTAATAATACCGAAACCAATTGCAGTTGATAATTTTTTAGTTCCATCCATTTATGCATTCCCCCTTTTTAATACAAGCATATTTCTCTTTTGCTTAAGTTAGACTATTTTCTTTTCTATAGGGGAATCTATAAGTAAAAAAGGAGATGTAGAAATGGAATGGGTATCGATAATTGGCCGGACGATGCTTTTGTATATCATTATCTTAATTATTTTCCGTCTTATGGGTAAACGTGAAATTGGAGAGCTAAGTGTATTAGATTTAGTCGTATTCATTATGCTTGGTGAAATGGCTGTAGTAGCGATTGAAAATACAGATAAATCACTTTGGCATCAATTAGTTCCGATGACTTTCCTTATGTGCATACAAATCATTTTGTCGGTTATTTCTTTGAAGTTTCAACGATTTCGGCATTTAATAGAAGGGGAGCCTGCTATTCTTATAAATGCGGGAAAAATTGATGAAAAAAAGATGAGAAAACAGCGCTATAACATAGATGATTTAATGATGCAATTAAGGGAGCAAGGGGTCGGAGACGTGCGGGATGTGGAATACGCTATTTTGGAACCATCAGGGAAGTTATCCGTTTTTCAAAAACAAAAAAGTAAAAAGAGTAAAAATGATACGCCTATTTTTACTCTGCCATTAATTATTGATGGAGAAATTCAATCTAATCATTTGCAAATGATTGAACATACAGACGAATGGCTCATTGAAAAACTAAAAAACTTAGGTTATAACGATATAACACAAATTTTATACTGTAGTTTTCAAAATGGACAATTTTTTGTTGATTTGAAAGAAAACTAAAAGCTTACCATTTTAAATAGTAAGCCCCGAAAAGTCTCGCTAATGAAAGTTTTACTTTATTTCAAAAATGAAAGTTTACGAATGATAGGGAGGCGACTTAACTCCTCTTTTCGAATTAGTTTAAAGATGAAGAGGAGAACGACATAAACCATTGTTGTTAAAGTGATTTCCCATAATGTTTGTATACCAAGAGA
The DNA here is from genome assembly GCF_016483605.1 of Bacillus cereus group sp. N11. Lineage (NCBI taxonomy): Bacteria > Bacillati > Bacillota > Bacilli > Caryophanales > Bacillaceae > Bacillus > Bacillus cereus group sp. N11. The sequence goes on along the minus strand of NZ_JAEHBN010000027.1, from coordinate 55,068 downwards.
ATGAGAGAAAATAATATACTTATGAAGGTAAAAACCGAAGGCACCTGCAATACCGATGGCAAGTCCGCCGAAAATATAGTCTTTTGCGTAAATGGTAAATGTAATCTTTTTTAAAACGGTAGCGTAGTGAAGGAATGTTACTGTTACTATATTTGCTGCAATAGCGAGAGCAACCCCCATCATTTGAAATTCTGGCTTTGAAGCTAGTACAAAAATAACGATTAATTTCACGATGGCGCCAATAAATGTGTTCATCATAGCAGCGCGTGCTAAATTTAAAGCTTGCAATACAGATGTAAGTGGACTTTGAAAATAATGAAATAAAAAGCAAGGTGCAAGTAGCTGAATGAATGCTGTTGCGCTGTCTGATCCGTACATAAGAGTTAAAACAGGGGAAGCGAATACGTATAATATAACGACAGACCACCCACCAGTAATTAATGAAATTCGAAGTGCTTGTTGTAAACGGTGCTCCACTAATTTATGTTGCCTTTTTGCCATTGCTTCACTAATTGAAGGAACGAGCGCTGTAGAAAGAGCGTATGTAATGAAGGCGGGTAGTGATAGGAGCGGGAATGCATAACCGTTTAATATACCGTATTGCTGGGTTGCGACAGAAGCGGCAACTCCGGCAATCGCTAAACTTTGCATAACGACGATAGGTTCAAAAAAATAAGAAACAGAACCGATTAAACGACTTCCTGTAGTTGGAAGGGCGATATCCATAAGAGAATAAAATGTACCTTTGCTCTCCTTTACGGTAGTGAAAAATCTAGAGCGTATAGATAAGTGTTTTTCACGTTGGAATAAAGTGAGTAAGAATAATAAGGATGCAACTTCGCCGAGAACGGCTGATAACATAGCGCCGGCTGCAGCATATTCTACGCCATAAGGTAAAAATATTCGAATACATACAGCGATAATTGTAATGCGGACAACTTGTTCGATCACTTGAGCATAAGCGCTAGGTTTCATATTTTGTTTCCCTTGGAAATAACCGCGTAAAACAGAAGAAACAGCAATAACAGGAACGACAGGTAAAATGGCCATTAATGGATAGTACGTTCTTTCATCGGTTAATAATGTTTTCGCTAAAATAGGTGTGAGGAGCATAATGCCAATTGTTAAAATGATGCTAATAAAGGAAGTGACAGCTAGTGATACGGTTAATATTTTTTTTATTTTTTGTTTATCGTTCACCGCTTCCGCTTCTGCTACAAATTTTGCGATTGCGACAGGAAGACCGATTTGTGTTAATGTAATTGCTAAAATGAATGTAGGAACGGCCATCATATAAAGGCCAACGCCTTCTTCTCCTAGTATACGTGCCATTACAATCCGGTTAATAAATCCAAGAATTTTGGTAATAAAGCCGGCAATCATTAAAATAAATGCGCCTTTTAAAAAGCTTTGTCTCGTCATGGTCTTCTCCTACCTTCTCAAAATCAGTGGAATGATTTACAATAATTTATATGCACGTACGAGACAAGAATGACAAGCATTTAAGAGAGTGAAGTATGATAGTGCTCTTGAAAGTAGTTATTGCTGTCCATTAGAGCGGGAATAAAAGCGACTTTTCGTGCTGAAATTATAAGGAGATGTTACGTATGTTAGAAAAAGAAGATTTGGTAGAATCATACCGCGGACAGTTACAAGTCGTTTTAGTTAGTAAAGTAGAGGAGTTTCAAATGTTCGGTTATGACCGAGTGACAGATGATGACATTTGGAAGTTCCTTAAAGTGAAAAAGTGGAAAAAGATAGACAGTAATGTTAGGTTGTATGAATTAGTGAACGATGTATTAAGAATAACACCTAATGAATATATGACATATTTAACTGTTGAAGCATACCAAGCACCACTTTGGTCATTTGATGAGTATGAAAATAAATAACTGACTGCAATTGGTTTGTTCTTCCTTTTGCAGTATAATGATAGGTATTGATAAAGAGGAAATAACGATGTCTAAGATTATATGTAAAGGAGGTAGTGAAGAAGAAAAATAAATAATGAAAGTGTAGGTATTGCGTAAGGTTTACCGACACAGCTAGTGATGAACTAGCAAAAAACAAATGTATTTTATAGAAAGGAAGTCTACTAACTAGGTGTATGCACACGTATAGCAGTGAATCGTAAGAGATTTATTGAAAGTGTTAGTAGCAGAAAGAGGGTACATATGGCAAAGCGTGGTACGAGAATTGCCGCCTTTTTCCTCATCGTTTTATTAATCGGTGGCGTAATTGGTGCGGCAGGAAAAGACATAGCAAAAGGAATTAGTCTAGGACTAGACCTTCGCGGTGGTTTTGAAGTTCTGTATGAAGTAAAACCAGCCAAAAAAGGCGATAAAATTGACCGAGAGGCACTTGTAAGTACAGTAGGTGCTCTTGAAAATCGTGTCAATGTTCTCGGTGTAAGTGAGCCGAACATCCAAATTGAAGGAGAAAATCGAATTCGTGTACAGCTTGCTGGTGTACAAGATCAGCAAAAAGCACGTGAAATGTTATCAACACAAGCGAAATTAACATTCCGTGATGTGGATGACAATCTTCTTATGGATGGTACGGATTTAAAAGGCGGCGGAGCGAAGCAAACATTTGATGAGCAAGGCCGTGCGAGCGTAGGTCTTACATTAAAAAGCGCTGAAAAATTCCGTGCAGTAACTGAAAAAATTTCAAAGATGCCACCACCAACGAATTTAATGGTAATATGGCTTGATTTTGAAGAAGGAAAAGATTCGTATAAAGCAGAATCTGCAAAACCGAATCCGAAGTTTTTATCAGCAGCAACAGTAAGCCAAGTGTTTAACCAAGCTGAAGTATCTATCGTAGGTGGAAACTTTACAGTTGAAAGTGCGAAAGAACTTTCATCTTTATTAAATGCAGGTGCACTTCCTGTTGATTTAAAAGAAATGTATTCAACATCTGTTGGAGCGAAATTTGGTCAACAAGCATTAGAGCAAACGATTTTCGCTAGTGCAATCGGTATTGCTATTATCTTCTTATTTATGCTTGTATTCTACCGTTTACCAGGGCTTGTAGCGGTTATTATGTTAGGTTTATACATTTTCGTTACATTACTTGTCTTTAACTGGATGCATGCGGTTCTTACGTTGCCAGGTATTGCGGCATTAGTGCTCGGGGTAGGTATCGCAGTTGATGCGAATATCATTACGTACGAGAGGTTAAAGGAAGAGCTGAAAATTGGTAAGTCAATGATGTCAGCATTTCGTGCTGGTAACCATCGTTCATTAGCGACAATTTTAGATGCGAACATTACAACAATTGCAGCAGCCGGTGTATTATTTGCTTACGGTAATAGTTCTGTAAAAGGTTTCGCAACAAGTTTAATTGTTAGTATTTTAGTCGGTTTCATTACGAACGTATTCGGTACTCGTTTCTTACTAGGTTTACTTGTAAAGAGCCGTTACTTCGATAAAAAACCATCTTATTTTGGTGTTAAGGAAAAGGATATTATTCCATTAACAAAAGGTGTAGTACATCCGCCAACGAGATTTGATCGTATTAACTTCGTAAATATCGGTCATAAATTCTTCTTATTCTCAATTGTAGTCGTAATTGCTGGGGCAATTATATTACCGATTTTCAAAATGAATCTTGGTATTGACTTTGCAAGTGGTACACGTATCGACTTGCAATCAAAACAAGCAGTTACTGTTGCTGATGTTCATAAAGATTTTAAAGAATTGAAAATCGATGTGAAGGAAGAAAATATTGTACCGACTGGAGATGACAATAAAGGTTTCGCAGTTCGTACATTAGGTGTTCTATCAAAAGATGAAATTGCGAAAACGAAAACATTCTTCCACGATAAATACGGTACAGATCCGAATGTAAGTACAGTTTCACCGACAATCGGTAAAGAGATTGCACGAAATGCATTTATCGCAGTATTGATTGCTTCTGCAGTAATCGTTTTATACGTAAGTATTCGTTTCCGTCTTACGTACGCAGTATCTGCAGTAATCGCATTATTACATGATGCCTTCGTTATGATTGTTGTATTTAGTCTTTTCCGAATAGAGGTAGACTTAACGTTTATCGCTGCGGTATTAACCATTATTGGTTACTCTATCAATGACTCAATCGTTACGTTTGATAGAAACCGTGAATTATACAAACAGAAAAAACGAGTTCGTGATTTAAAAGATTTAGAAGAAATCGTAAACTCAAGTATTCGTCAAACAATTGGTCGTTCAATTAATACTGTTTTAACAGTGTTGTTCCCAGTAATTGCACTACTTATTTTCGGTAGTGAATCACTGCGTAACTTCTCACTTGCATTATTAATTGGATTAGTTGTAGGTACGTACTCTTCTATTTTCGTTGCTTCTCAAATTTGGTTAATGCTTGAAAACCGTCGTTTGAAAAAGGGCAAAAACAAGAAGAAGGTTGAGAAAGAAGTATCGGAACCACAAGTATAAAAAGGTGATGCCTCATTAGGAGGCATCTCTTTTTTCGTTTGTGGATACAATAAGATAGCAACTTTTTACAGAAGAAAGATGGAAGAAAGTGGTGATGTTATCGTTGTTTTTGATACAATAAATCGGGATAACAAGATAGGTTAAGAAAAGAAGGGATTTTAATTATGGAAAAAGATGAACGTTTTAAACAGGCCGAGTTTGGTGCTATTGTCGGAATTGTTGGTAATATTATATTAGCGATTGTAAAGGCGGTAATTGGTTATATCGGGAACAGTAAAGCACTATTAGCGGATGCTGTGCATTCTGCATCAGATGTAATTGGTTCGCTAGCTGTACTTTTTGGATTGCGAGCAGCAAAGCAACCACCAGATGAAGATCACCCGTACGGTCATGGTAAAGCGGAATCGATTTCAGCGATTATTGTTGCAGTATTATTATTTATTGTGGGCATCGAGATAGCGATTTCGTCTATAAAAGCTTTTTCGCAAGAACTAGAACCACCGAAAGGAATTACGATTTTTGCTGTTATTCTTTCGATTGTCGTGAAAGAAGGAATGTTTCAATATAAATTCCGATTAGGGAAGAGGGTAAATAGTGATGCAATTATTGCAAATGCATATGAGCACCGTTCGGATGTATTTTCTTCAATTGCAGCTTTAATCGGTATTTGTGCAGCTATTATCGGTGGTAAGCTAGGTTTAGATTGGCTTGTATATGCGGATCCGGTTGCGGGGTTATTTGTTTCACTCCTTGTTGCAAAGATGGCGTGGAGTATTGGGGCGGAAGCGATTCATGCAACGCTTGATCATGTACTTCATGAGGAAGATGTTATTCCGCTTAGAGAAGCTGTCCTGCAAGTAAATGGTGTGAAAAAAATCGGTTCTTTATATGCGAGAGAACATGGTCACTATGTTATTGTCGATATTAAAGTTTCTGTAGATCCATACATTACTGTAGAAGAAGGACACCGCATTGGAAAACATGTGAAAGAAATGCTTATGAAACAAGATAATGTACAAAATGTGTTTGTACATATAAATCCGTATTCTCCAAATTAAATATCATTAACATTTTAGTATATAGATATTGCATCGTAGTTTGCATTATATTGTCACCCCTTAATCTGTCTTGTATAATAAACAGGTTAAGGGGTGATTTCGTGTTACAACCGAAGACGCGTTGGAAAGAAAAAGAATATAATGAAGAGCGAGTGAGTGAATTAGCAAAAAAGTTACAACTATCACCACTTGTCATTTCGTTATTCCTCGGTAGAGGATTAGATACAGAAGATAAGATTTTAGATTTTTTAAATACAGAAAATCAAGAATTTCACGATCCGTTTTTATTAGAAGGAATGGATAGAACGGTAGAACGTGTAAATAAGGCGATTCAAAATGGAGAGCAAATATTAATATTTGGTGATTATGATGCGGACGGAGTAAGTAGTACAACGGTTTTATATCTTGCTCTGCAAGAATTAGGTGCAGAGGTAGAATTTTATATTCCAAACCGTTTTACAGAAGGTTATGGACCGAACGAAGAAGCGTTTCGTTGGGCGCATAGTGCAGGGTTCTCACTTATTATTACTGTCGATACTGGTATCGCAGCGGTACATGAAGCGAAGGTAGCGAAGGAACTTGGAATAGATCTTATTATTACGGATCACCATGAGCCACCGCCAGAATTACCAGAAGCACTCGCGATTATTCATCCAAAACTAGATGGCGGTGTGTATCCGTTTCATTATTTAGCCGGTGTAGGTGTTGCGTTTAAAGTTGCACATGCACTATTAGGTCGTGTACCAGAACATTTATTAGAAATTGCAGTAATCGGTACGGTAGCCGATTTAGTATCACTTCATGGCGAAAATAGATTGCTAGTGAAGCGCGGTTTAAAACATATGCGAATGACGAAAAATATTGGTTTGAAGGCATTGTTTAAAGTTGCTAACGTTTCGCAAAGTGAAATTACAGAAGAAAGCATTGGATTCTCAATCGCACCGCGTATTAATGCAGTTGGGCGTTTAGAAGATGCTACGCCGGCTGTACACCTATTATTATCAGATGACCCAGAGGAAGCGAAAGAACTGGCTGAAGAAATTGATGAGCTGAACAAACTTCGAAAAGATATTGTAAAGCAAATTACAGAAGAGGCTATCGCTGAAGTGGAAAATAAATTCCCGCCAGAAGAAAATAAAGTGTTAGTGCTTGCAAAAGAAGGCTGGAATCCAGGTGTAATTGGAATTGTCGCTTCTAAATTAGTTGAACGTTTTTATCGTCCAACAATTGTATTAAGCATTGATCCTGTCAAAGAAACAGCAAAGGGTTCAGCACGTAGTATCGCGGGATTTGATTTGTTTGCAAACTTGTCGGATTGTAGAGAGTTATTACCGCACTTCGGAGGGCATCCGATGGCCGCAGGAATGACGCTACATATGAATGATGTAGATGAGTTACGTCGCCGCTTAAATGCGCAAGCGGATGCAATTTTAACAGAAGCAGATTTTATTCCAATCACAGCAGTTGATACATTTTGTAAAGTGGAAGATGTAACGCTTGCAGCAATTGAGGATATGCAAAAGTTAGCGCCATTTGGTGTTGGAAATCCGAAACCACGTCTTGCAGTGAAAAATGCTGAATTAGAAAGTATTCGTGCAATCGGATCAGATGGTTCACATTTGAAAATGGCACTTCGTGACGGACAGGCAACACTGGATACAATTGGATTCGGATTTGGTGCGTATGCAAAAGAAATTTCTCCAGTTGCTAAGGTATCTGTAATAGGAGAGGCATCCATTAATGAATGGAATAATTTTAAGAAGCCACAATTAATGGTACAAGATATTGCTGTAGAGGCATGGCAATTATTTGATTGGCGTAGTATGCGTAATGTGGAAGCAAATTTAGCAGAACTTCCGAAAGAAAAAATAACAATGGTGTATTTTTCTGAAGAGGTATTGAATAAGTTTTCTTTAGAAGACTATAAAGAACATCTTGTGCATGCATCAGAGGTAACTCATTTAGATGATCAATACATCGTGTTACTCGATTTGCCAAAAGGAACAGATGAATTGCGTGATTTATTTAAAGTAGGATTCCCATCTAGAATCTATACGTTATTTTATCAAGAGAACAATCATCTATTTAGTACAGTCCCAACGAGGGAACATTTTAAATGGTACTATTCTTTCTTAAACCAAAAATCACCATTTTCTTTAAGACAATATGGGGAACAACTATGTCGCCATAAAGGTTGGTCAAAAGATACAGTAAATTTCATGACACAGGTGTTTTTTGAGTTAGAATTTGTTACAATAAAAGACGGTGTCATTTTTATGGCCGAACAAAAACAAAAGCGTGATTTAATTGAATCGAACACATATCGTGAGAAAATGAACCACTTACAATTAGAAAAAGAATTGGTTTATAGCACATATCAGCAACTATATACATGGTTTGAAACGATTCGTAATCATAAATAAGTAGAACAGTTAGGGTAAAGGATTTGTATTTACAAACCTTTTATATCTGAGGAGGATTCAGAAATATGGATTTCAAGCAACATATCGCAATTGTACCGGATTATCCGAAAGAAGGTATTGTGTTTAAAGACATTACACCTTTAATGAACGACGGTAAAGCATACAAAGCAGCAACAGATGCAATCGTTGAGTATGCAAAAGAAAGAGATATCGATGTTGTAGTAGGACCAGAAGCTCGTGGTTTTATTATCGGTTGCCCAGTTTCTTATGCATTAGAAGTAGGATTTGCGCCAGTTCGTAAATTAGGAAAATTACCACGTGAAGTAATTACAGTTGACTACGGCAAAGAATATGGTACAGATGTTTTAACAATCCATAAAGATGCAATTAAACCAGGTCAACGCGTATTAATTACTGATGATCTATTAGCTACAGGTGGAACAATTGAAGCAACAATTAAGCTAGTTGAAGAACTTGGCGGAGTTGTAGCAGGGATTGCATTCTTAGTAGAGCTTACTTACTTAGATGGTCGTAAAATGTTAGATGGTTACGATGTATTAGTATTAGAAAAATACTAATCACTATATAGGTAAAACTACGGTGATAAAAAGTACCCGTGAATCTCTTGGAGAGGAGCGGGTACTTTTGTATAATTGAACAAAAAAATAAGGTGAAATGTCAGTAAAATCTTTTCCTTTTCACAATTCACAATCATTGGGTTATAATGATAGAATATAATTTATTCTATTTAATAAATACAAAGTCAATTTTCAATAAAAGGTGATTCGATGGCAAATGAGCAAGTACTAACAGCTGAACAGGTACTCGAGAAAGCAAGTCAATATTTAGCGGATGAAGATATTGAGCTAGTGGCACGTGCTTATGAATATGCACGCGATGCACATAGCGAACAATATAGAAAATCGGGTGAACCATATATTATTCACCCAATTCAAGTTGCAGGTATTTTAGTTGATTTACACATGGATCCAGCTACAGTATCGGCAGGTTTCTTGCATGATGTAGTGGAAGATACAGAGATTACATTAGAAGATATTGAACGAGAATTTAATAAAGAAATCGCTATGCTTGTCGATGGTGTTACAAAGCTTGGAAAGATTAAATATAAATCTCATGAGCAGCAACAAGCAGAAAACCATCGCAAAATGTTTATCGCAATGGCTCAAGATATTCGAGTTATTTTAATTAAACTAGCTGATCGTCTTCATAACATGCGTACATTGAAACATTTGCCTCAAGAGAAGCAGCGTCGCATTGCGAATGAAACGTTAGAAATCTTTGCACCTTTAGCACATAGACTCGGAATTAGTACTATTAAATGGGAGTTAGAGGATACGTCACTTCGCTACTTAAATCCGCAACAATATTATCGTATTGTAAATTTAATGAAGCGTAAACGTGCAGAGCGTGAAGAATATTTAGATGAAGTAATGACTGGTATTCGTGAGAAATTAAAAGAAGTTTCCATTCAACCTGAGATTTCTGGAAGACCAAAACATATTTACAGTATTTATCGTAAAATGGCATTGCAAAATAAACAGTTTAATGAAATTTACGATTTACTAGCTGTACGTGTCGTTGTAAATAGTATTAAAGATTGTTACGCGGTGCTTGGAATTATTCATACTTGCTGGAAGCCAATGCCAGGTCGTTTCAAAGATTATATTGCAATGCCGAAAGCAAATCTATATCAATCTCTTCATACGACGGTAATTGGACCGAAAGGTGATCCGCTAGAAGTGCAAATTCGTACGAAAGAAATGCACGAAATTGCAGAATTCGGTATCGCGGCACATTGGGCGTATAAAGAAGGAAAGACCGCAGAAACAACAGGTACATTAGAGAAGAAACTAACTTGGTTCCGTCAAATATTAGAATGGCAAAATGAAGCTTCTAATGCAGAAGAGTTTATGGAGTCATTAAAAATTGATTTATTCTCTGACATGGTATTCGTCTTCACACCGAAAGGCGATGTAATGGAATTACCACTTGGATCTGTTCCAATTGACTTTTCTTATCGTGTCCATTCAGAAATCGGGAATAAAACAATTGGTGCAAAAGTAAATGGGAAAATGGTGACCCTTGATTATAAATTAAAAACGGGTGACATCATTGAAATTTTAACATCGAAACATTCGTATGGCCCAAGCCAAGATTGGGTGAAACTTGCTCAAACATCTCATGCGAAAAATAAAATACGTCAATTCTTTAAGAAACAGCGTAGAGACGAAAATATTGAAAAAGGCCGTGAACTTGTTGAAAAAGAAGTACGTGGTCTAGAGTATGAGATGAAAGAAGTGTTAGCTCCTGACAATTTAAAACGTGTTGCTGAGAAGTTTAATTTTGCAAATGAAGAAGATATGTTTGCAGCAGTTGGATATAGCGGAATTACAGCGTCGCAAATTGTTACGCGACTAACGGACAAGTTCCGTAAGCAGCGTGAAGAAGAAGAAATTGTTGAAGTTAAAGAAGTTCGTAAACCGATGAAAATTCGAAAATGGGATTCTGGTGTAAAGGTAAGTGGTGCTGACAATTTATTAATTCGTTTGTCAAAATGCTGTAACCCAGTTCCAGGTGATGATATCGTTGGGTATATTACGAAAGGTCGGGGCGTATCGATTCACCGTCGTGATTGTGTAAATATTCATACAGAAGAAGCTGTAGAGCGCTTATTAGAAGTAGAGTGGGAAGGTAGCCCTGAAAAAGAAATTGAATACAACGTTGATATCGAAATTTCAGGCTATGATCGCCGTGGTTTATTAAATGAAGTATTGCAAGCTGTTACAGAGACGAAAACATACATTTCAGCTGTTTCTGGTAGAAGTGATCGTAATAAGATGGCAACGATTAATATGTCGATCTCGATTCGTAACTTACAACACTTGAAAAAAGTAGTAGAACGCATTAAACGTGTTCCTGAAATTTATGCAGTACGACGCATGATGCATTAATAGGGAGTGTAGAAAAGATGAGAGTTGTTTTACAACGATCAAAAGAGGCGTCTGTCACAGTAGATGGTGAGATTGTAGGACAAATTCCATTCGGTTTAACATTACTAGTTGGCATTACGCATGAAGATACTGAAAAAGATGCAACGTACATTGCAGAAAAAATCGCGAACTTACGCATCTTTGAAGATGAGAGCGGAAAGATGAACCATTCTGTACTCGATGTAGAAGGACAAGTTCTATCAATTTCGCAATTCACATTATATGGCGATTGCCGCAAGGGAAGACGTCCAAACTTTATGGATGCTGCGAAACCTGACTATGCAGAGCATTTATACGATTTCTTTAATGAAGAAGTTCGTAAACAAGGATTGCATGTAGAAACAGGGAAGTTCGGTGCAATGATGGACGTTTCTTTAATCAATGATGGTCCGGTGACCTTAATTGTGGAAAGTAAATAGTATGGCCCAAGAAGAGAGGATTATATAATCCTCTCTTTTTTATACTTTGTTGTATGTTTTGTTCATTTATCCCGCTATTTGTGGGCAGTAAGAACCCCACCTCAAAATTCAGCGGAAGCAAAGAAGTTAGGTGGGGGTCGGGCTGCCCGTAAAAGCCCGATTGGTGAGGGCTGATAATCAGTGGGGGATGAACAAAACCCCCACTGATTAAAGTTTCACTTTATCATAGGATTAATTCGAAGGGGAATAAAAGGAAAAGAAGGTGTAGCATGCTTCAAGAATTCAATATAACTTTACGTTTTATGCTAGAGTTATGTGTTCTTGGGATTGTTGGATACTGGGGATTTCGGGTAGGAACAATAACGGCTATAAAAATTACACTTGCTATTATTTTTTCGATTGTTGTTGCAGTCATTTGGGAGCTATTTGGAGCTCCGCATGCAGAATGAGAAGTACAAGGTATATTGCATGTATTGTTAGAGATTATCATGTTTGAAGCGGATGTTGCAGCGTTGTATCATTTGAAGCATCCTATGCTGGCGAGTGGATTGGTAACTATTATTGTTATAAATCGAATGCTGATGTTGATTTGGAATCAATAGCTTGGGTTATCCATTATATAGTATAATGTAAAAAATGGTAAAAACATTCGGATGTATGTGTGAAAAGGGGAGATAGTACATGAATTGGTCAATCTTTAAAGATTTGAAATTTTCATTGCGATTTAGCTTAGCTATTTTTTTACATGCATTAGGAGTTACTTTCGCAGTGCTAAGTTACAGTACTTGGGCAGTATTTGTAATAGCAGCAATGGTTGTAACAACCTTTATGATTCAAAGAGCGGATTATTTATATAAAAGTGGTATGGAATAACGTTATTCGTTTATACGTATAACTACCTGATCAATATGGAACAATAAAAAGTAAAACATCCATATTGAATGTGAGGGATATACGTATGCGTATGAATGAAAAAGGGCATTCTGTTACAAACGGTGCAAATCAACTGTTTAACGTGAATTTTCATGATTTTATTTCAAAAGAACAAAACAATACTTCGATGGAGCTTGCTTCTGAGTTTGGAATTTCTCTTCAAGATGTAAAGCGTCTTAAGAAGCAGATTGAACGCTCTTAGAACACTTGACAATCGTACTCAACAAACGTATAGTAATTTTATATTTACATATGAATATAACCGTTGATAGAGAAGAGTAAATGAGATACACATGGAAAGAGAAGAGATGTCTTAGGCTGAAAACATTTCTACATGATGACTGATTGAATGACACTCTAGAGGTTTCAACTTGAACGGCATATATGCTTAGTAGGGATGAACGCACATTTAAGCGTTATTAAAAAAGTGGAAGCATACGTGCTTCAATTAGGGTGGCACCACGGGTATAATACTCTCGTCCCTACTGTTCAAACAGTAGAGGCGGGAGTTTTTTTATTTTTATTAAGATTAAAACAATTTGAGGAGGAACTGAATATGTCTATTCAAATCCCACGCGGAACGCAAGATATTCTTCCAGGCACTGTTGAGTTATGGCAGTATATCGAAGGGCAAGCACGCGAAATTTGCCGTCGTTACAATTATAAAGAAATTCGCACACCAATTTTTGAACACACTGAGTTATTTTTACGTGGTGTTGGTGATACGACAGATATCGTACAAAAAGAAATGTATTCATTCCAAGATCGTGGTGAGCGCAGTTTAACATTACGTCCAGAAGGTACTGCACCTGTTGTACGTTCTTACGTTGAAAACAAAATGTTCGGTGACGCAACGCAACCAACAAAGTTATACTATATCGGTCAAATGTTCCGTTACGAAAGACCACAAGCAGGTCGCTATCGTCAATTCGTACAATTCGGTATTGAAGCAATCGGTAGTAACGACCCTGCAATTGATGCAGAAGTAATTGCACTTGCTGTAGAGTTTTACCGCGGCATGGGCTTAAAAAATATTAAAGTTGTATTAAACAGCTTAGGTGATGCAGCGAGCCGTCAAGCACACCGCGATGCATTAATCGCTCATTTTGAGCCACGCATCGGCGAGTTCTGCTCTGATTGCCAATCTCGCTTAGAAAAGAATCCACTTCGTATTTTAGACTGTAAGAAGGACCGTAACCATGAATTAATGGGTACAGCACCATCTATTACAGAATACTTAAACGAAGATTCAGCAGTATACTACGATAAAGTTCAAGAACTATTAACGATGATGGATGTTCCATTTGAAAAAGATCCAAACTTAGTGCGTGGTTTAGACTACTATCAACACACTGTTTTTGAAATTATGAGTGAGGCAGAAGGTTTCGGTGCTATCACTACATTAAGCGGTGGTGGCCGTTATAATGGACTTGTACAAGAAATCGGTGGACCAGAAATGCCAGGTATCGGTTTTGCAATGAGTATTGAACGTCTAATTATGGCGCTAAAAGCTGAGAACATTGAGTTACCAATTGAACATAGTATTGATTGTTACGTTGTAGCTCTTGGTGAAAAAGCGAAAGACCATGCTGCGAAAGTTGCGTTTGATCTTCGTAAAGCTGGATTATCAGTCGAAAAAGATTATTTAGATCGCAAAATGAAAGCACAATTTAAATCAGCAGATCGTTTAAATGCGAAATTTGTAGCTGTATTAGGGGAAGATGAGCTAGATAAAGGTATCATTAACTTAAAAGATATGGCAACAGGCGGACAAGAAGAAGTAGCATTAGATGTATTTGCTTCATACGTAGCAGAGAAATTAATATAGGGGGAACTTACAGTGGCTGAAAGAACACATGCATGTGGAAAAGTAACAGTAGAAGCTGTTGGACAAACAGTTCAATTAAAAGGTTGGGTACAAAAACGTCGTGACTTAGGTGGATTAATCTTCATCGATTTACGTGACCGTACAGGTATCGTGCAAGTCGTATTTAACCCAGAAACATCAAAAGAAGCACTAGAAGTAGCAGAAACGATTCGTAGTGAATACGTATTGCACGTAGAAGGTACAGTTGTTGAACGTGGTGAAGGCGCAATTAATGACAATATGGCAACTGGTCGTATTGAAGTACAAGCAACGAGAGTAAACGTATTAAACGCAGCGAAAACAACACCAATCATTATCGCTGATGATACAGATGCATCAGAAGATGTGCGTTTAAAATATCGTTACTTAGATTTACGTCGTCCTGTAATGTTTAACACATTCAAAATGCGTCACGACGTAACGAAAACAATTCGTAACTTCCTAGATACAGAAGACTTCTTAGAAGTTGAAACTCCAATTTTAACGAAGAGCACACCAGAAGGAGCTCGTGACTATTTAGTACCAAGCCGTGTACACGACGGTGAATTCTATGCATTACCACAGTCACCACAATTATTTAAACAACTTCTTATGGTCGGCGGATTTGAGCGTTACTATCAAGTAGCACGTTGTTTCCGTGACGAAGATTTACGTGCGGATCGTCAACCAGAATTCACGCAAATCGATATCGAAGCTTCATTCTTAACGCAAGATGAAATTTTAGATATGATGGAGCGTATGATGACGAAAGTCATGAAGGATGCAAAAGGTGTAGAAGTTAGTGCACCATTCCCTCGTATGAAATATGCTGATGCAATGGCTCGCTACGGTTCTGATAAGCCAGATACACGCTTTGAAATGGAACTAACAGACCTATCTGAATTTGCAGCAGATTGTGGATTTAAAGTATTTACAAGTGCTGTAGAAAGCGGCGGACAAGTAAAAGCAATTAATGCAAAAGGTGCCGCAAGCAAATACTCTCGTAAAGACATTGATGCATTAACTGAATTCGTAAAAGTATACGGTGCAAAAGGTCTAGCTTGGCTTAAAGTGGAAGAAGACGGCTTAAAAGGACCGATTGCGAAATTCTTCGGCGAAGAAGATGCAAAAGCGTTAATGAGTACATTAGAAGCTACTGCTGGCGATTTATTACTATTCGTAGCAGATAAGAAAAGCGTTGTTGCAGATAGCTTAGGTGCACTTCGTTTACGTTTAGGTAAAGAGCTTGAGTTAATAGATGAAAGTAAATTTAACTTCCTATGGGTAACTGATTGGCCACTTCTTGAGTACGATGAAGATGCAGATCGTTACTTCGCAGCTCACCACCCATTCACAATGCCATTCCGTGAAGACGTTGAGCTATTAGAAACAGCACCAGAAAAAGCACGTGCACAAGCATATGACCTTGTATTAAACGGTTATGAGCTTGGTGGCGGATCACTTCGTATTTACGAGCGTGACGTACAAGAAAAAATGTTTAAAGCACTTGGATTCTCACAAGAAGAAGCGCAAGAACAATTCGGATTCTTATTAGAAGCATTCGAATACGGTACACCACCACACGGCGGAATTGCATTAGGTTTAGACCGTCTTGTTATGTTACTTGCAGGTCGTACGAACCTTCGTGATACAATTGCATTCCCGAAAACAGCAAGCGCAAGCTGCTTATTAACAGAAGCTCCAAGCCCAGTTGCAGAAGCTCAGCTTGAAGAACTGAACTTAAAATTAAGCTTGAAAGAAGAGAAGTAAGAATAGGGTCTAGATGGTTATACTATAGCCGTCTAGACTTTTTTTGAGAGGAAGTTTAAAAAGTCCGGTTTAAATAACTGTCGCATTTCGTCGTTGCTTCGCCAGTCCGGTGCTCGAGTAGTAAAGCTACACTGCGCTCCTCCTAGCATCAGCGCCTCGATCTGCTCGGCCCTCTGAATCCTCCTTTTAAAACGTGTATGTAGGAAGAAATAAAAGTCCGGTTTATATTATGTTTTTGTTTGAAATATGTATTTTTAGGAATTCTATAACTTTTTCTATACAAATAGTCGGAAAAACGCTAGAATACATGGTAGACCATTTTTGTAATAGGAGTGTAGAGCTGAATGTTACATCAATTTTCACGTAATGAATTAGCCTTCGGTAAAGAAGGACTTGAAATATTAAAAAATAGTACAGTCGGTATTTTAGGAATTGGCGGCGTAGGATCATTTTCAGCTGAAGCGTTAGCACGTTCTGGCGTAGGACGTCTCGTATTAGTTGATAAAGACGTTGTAGATATTACAAACGTAAACCGTCAAATTCACGCATTAGTATCTACTGTAGGACGTTCAAAAGTAGAATTAATGAAAGAGCGTATTGCAGACATTAATCCGGAATGTGAAGTAATTGGATTAGAAATGTTTTATACAGATGAAACATATGAAGAGTTCTTTAAACACGGTTTAGATTTCGTAGTGGATGCATCTGATACGATTACGTTCAAAATCCATTTAATTAAACAATGTTTACGTCGTAAAATTAAAATTATCTCATGTATGGGTGCAGCAAATAAAATGGACCCAACTCGTTTCCGTATTGCGGACATTTCTAAAACACATACGGATCCGATTGCGAAAGTAATTCGTACGAAGCTTCGTAAAGAGGGTATTAAAAAAGGTGTAAAAGTTGTCTTCTCTGACGAAAACCCAATCGTAATTCGTGAAGAAGTACGTAAAGAAATCGTACCAGACGAAAATGCAAAAATTCGTAAGGCGAAATTACCACCTTCTTCAAATGCATTCGTACCATCTGTGGCAGGCTTAATTATGGCAAGTCACGTTGTACGTGAGCGTATTAAAAATGTAGAAGTGAAGCGTGTAGGGCAAGAATAAAAGGAAAGCATATATCCATTTCGGATATATGCTTTTTCTATGTTTTAAAGAATTATTGATATTTGCATCACTACTAGTTCAAATGTAAGTAAGGTTAGTAAGTAATGATCATATTTATCTGATTTATAGGCGGATGTCTTTTTTAGACTGTTAATGGTGAAGAGAGCTAAAGTCAGGACGAGAAGGCCAAGAGTTATAATGACATTACAGTAAAAATTATCTAATATATTTTGGGAGTTTCCTTGTATGACAGGGAGAAATATTATTGTCAATTTTTGTCGTTAAATCGATATTCTTTTTCGAATCGTTGATATATTGCAAGTTGTGATAGATATATTTGAAAAATCGTTGATATATTGCAAGTTACGATAGATATATTCGAAAAATCGTTGATATAATTTCATTTACCGATATATCTATATACGGTTCACCGAAAACAAACAAGGATGTCACTTAATCAAAAAAGTGACATCCTTGTTTTTAATTCTCTGCAGAATAAATAATATCTAAATTCCCGTTTTGATCGGTTTTGAAAATGGGAGCAATCTGTTCTTCTTGTTCTTCAACTGAAACAAGTTTTCGAGCACGATCCATAATTCTAACAAGCATTGCATAATCTTCTTCGATTGCTTGTTGTTTTTTTGTGAGTACCGCTAATTTTGCTTCAAGTTCATGATTCGTTTTTTGCAAGGAATTAAGCTGATCTTGTAATACCTCATTTTCAGTTTGCAACTTTGCGGTTGAAGGGTTATTATGTTCCATGTTTTGCAAAAATGAGATGACATTTTGCATTGTAAGTTCCTGTTGACTTGGCGTGATATTTTCTGAAAACTCGGCATCGATTACGAGCTGCTGAGTTTGTGTAAACTGCTCTTTTTCTATTTTAGCTTCAGAACGTTTTAATTCTTTACGTTGTTTTTTTGCAATCTGTACCGCATCTTCGTAATTCGCTCGTACTTCAGCATTCCATCTAAAACCGCAAGCTGCTGAAGTGCGGTTCAAAGCATCGCCAACTTCATCGAATGCTTTGATTTGTGTACTGCCGCTACGAATATGTCGTAAAACAGTTTCTGCTAAAAGGAGATCGTCTTCTCTTGTCCATGCATCTTGACGTGTTTTCATAAGCGAAGCCTCCGTAATGGTGACGTTTTCGTTTATGTTACCCTTTATTTTTCGTTTTATTCGAACTTTGTAATCTTTCATAAACAGTAGAAAGTGCTTGCTCAAATTTCCCTGTTGTTTTCGGTTTATAATATTGCTTGTTTTTTATTTTATCAGGTAAGTATTGTTGGTGTACCCAGCCATTTGGATGGTCATGTGGATATAAGTATCCAATGCCTCGACCTAACGATTCAGCGCCTTTATAGTGACTGTCTTTTAAATGACCTGGAATGTCACCTGTTTGACCGTTACGTAAATCGTGCAATGCAGCATCAAGTGCTTTATAAGCTGAATTTGATTTTGGTGATAGGCATAGCTCGATAACGGCATTTGCAAGTGGTATGCGTGCCTCTGGGAATCCAACTCGTTCAGCTGACTCGATCGCTGCAAGTGTGCGCGGTCCAGCTTGCGGGCTAGCAAGTCCGATATCTTCATATGCCATAATAAGAAGGCGTCTACCGATACTTTGTAAATCACCTGCTTCAATAAGGCGTGCTAAATAATGAAGTGCTGCATTTACATCACTTCCGCGCACTGATTTTTGAAATGCCGATAATACGTCATAATGAGCATCTCCACCTTTGTCATGAACGAAACTCTTTTTTTGTAAGCATTCTTCTGCGATTTCTAGCGTGATTTCCGCAGCTTTGTCGTCAGTTGTAAAGCTAGATAAAACAGCTAATTCAAGTGCATTATAAGCTGAACGCATATCTCCGCCTGATGCATTTGCAAAGTGATGTAATGCTCCATCCGTAACAGTTACATCATATTCCCCAAGCCCTTTTTCTTTATCTTCAAGAGCTCGTTTTAAACCAATTAAAATATCATCTTCTGTTAGTGCGTGTAACTCGAAGATTTGACATCTGCTTCGGATAGCAGAGTTTATCGCATGGAATGGATTACTCGTCGTTGCACCGATTAAAGTAAGGAGTCCACTTTCTAAATGAGGTAATAGAAAGTCTTGTTTCGCCTTATCTAACCTGTGAACTTCATCTAAAATTAAAACGAGGTGTCGATGCATCTTCGCTTCTTGTACGACAACTTCCATATCTTTTTTATTGTGAGTAACAGCATTTAATAGGCGAAACGGTGTTCCAGTACTTCCCGCAATTGCGCTAGCTATTGATGTTTTTCCTGTACCTGGAGGACCGTATAAAATCATAGATTGAAAATGATTTGCTTGGACCATTCGCCATAAAATCTTTCCTTCACCAACTAAATGCTGTTGTCCAATAATTTCTTGAATATTTGTAGGGCGCATTCGATGTGCGAGTGGTTGTTTCATTTTTACCGTCTCCCTTACTATATAATCTCATTCTATCGTATCATTTTTTTTAGTGGAATTTGAAATAGGATGCTGTTTTATGGGAAAGATGAATATGAATATTTTCATTTTTCTTTCAATTTTAATAATTTCCGAGTTTTTCAATACGATTTTATGTTATCATTTTGATACACAAGTTGAAATTTCTTATAATACTATATTATGCTATAATTTCATAGGATTTTAAATTGTGTTCTTTTATAAAGTGAAACTTTAATCAGTGGGGGTTTTGTTTATCCCCTACCTAACTTCTTTGCTCCAGCCGAATTTTGAGGTGGGAGTTTTACTGCCCGCAAATAGCGGGATAAATAAGATATAACCAATAGAAGTGAAAATTTGAAAAGAGGTGCAAAATAGATGAAGATTTCAACAAAAGGCCGCTACGGCTTAACAATTATGATCGATCTTGCAAAAAAGTTTGGTGAAGGTCCGATTTCATTAAAATCAATCGCACAGGCACATGACTTATCGGAACATTACTTAGAACAATTAATTTCACCACTTCGTAACGCTCGTCTTGTAAAGAGTACGCGTGGTGCATATGGCGGATATGTATTATCTGATCAACCGGCTAACATTACAGCTGGGGATGTAATCCGTGTACTAGAGGGTCCAATTAGTGTTGTAGAAATGATAGAAGAAGAAGAACCAGCACAGCGCCAATTATGGATGCGTGTTCGAGATGCGGTGCAAGAAGTGTTAGATAGTACAACTTTAGAAGATTTAGTGCGTTATGAGGAAGAAAATCACGGGGGCTATATGTTTTACATTTAATTCCTTGTGAAACGATTTGGAAAGAAGGAGATTTAATGGAACGCATTTACTTAGATCATGCTGCGACATCTCCGACTCACCCAGAAGTGGTCGAAAAGATGATTCCATATATGACAGAAACATTCGGAAACCCGTCTAGTATTCACTTTTATGGACGTCAAGCGCGCCATGCAGTAGATGAGGCGAGACGCGTGTGTGCAAAAAGCATCCATGCGAACCCGAATGAAATTATATTCACGAGCGGTGGTACAGAAGCTGATAATTTAGCGCTTATAGGTGTAGCACGCGCAAACCGTCATAAAGGTAACCACATTATAACGACGGAAATTGAACATCATGCGATTTTGCATACGTGTGAATTGCTTGAGCGTGAAGGGTTTGAAGTGACATATTTACCTGTCGATGAAACGGGGCGTGTTCAACTTTCTGACATACAAAAGGCATTAACAGAAGAGACAATTCTTGTATCTATTATGTTTGGGAATAATGAAGTAGGGACGATGCAATCGATTGCGGAAATAGGAAAACTGCTAAAAGAGCATCAAGCTTATTTTCATACAGATGCGGTACAAGCTTACGGTTTAGTAGAAATAAATGTGAAAGAGTTTGGGATTGATTTATTATCAATTTCAGCGCACAAAATTAACGGGCCAAAAGGCGTAGGGTTCTTATACGCTAGTGCAAATTTGAAATTTGAACCGTTATTAATAGGCGGAGAGCAAGAAAGAAAACGCCGTGCTGGTACTGAAAATGTACCTAGTATTGTCGGACTTCAACATGCAATTCTTTTAGCTGAAAAAACTCGTGAGCAAAAAAATGCCCAATATGAAGAGTTTAAAGATATAATGGTATCTGTCTTCAAAAATGAAGGCATTACTTTCGAGGTAAACGGAAACTTGGAATATCGCTTACCACATGTGTTGAATATCAGTTTTACAGGAATGAACATTGAACCATTTCTTGTGAACTTAGACTTAGCTGGCATT
The DNA here is from genome assembly GCF_016483605.1 of Bacillus cereus group sp. N11. Lineage (NCBI taxonomy): Bacteria > Bacillati > Bacillota > Bacilli > Caryophanales > Bacillaceae > Bacillus > Bacillus cereus group sp. N11. The sequence goes on along the minus strand of NZ_JAEHBN010000027.1, from coordinate 33,812 downwards.
GCAGTATCAAGTGGTTCTGCTTGTACAGCTGGTTCGATTGATCCATCACATGTATTAGTGGCGATGTTCGGAAAAGACTCCGATCAAATACGTTCATCCGTACGCTTTAGTTTCGGTCTTGGAAATACGAAAGAGCAAATTGAAAAAGCGGCGTACGAAACAGTGAAAATCGTGAAGCGATTAACACAAAATTAGCATGGGAGGTGACATGATGAACAAACTACCTCACGAAACACGCGTTGTCATCGGGATGTCCGGTGGCGTCGATTCATCTGTAGCAGCTCTTTTATTAAAAGAGCAAGGTTATGATGTGATCGGAATTTTTATGAAAAACTGGGATGATACAGATGAGAATGGTGTCTGCACAGCAACAGAAGATTACAATGATGTAATTGAAGTGTGTAACCAAATCGGTATTCCGTATTATGCAGTAAACTTTGAAAAACAATACTGGGACAAAGTATTTACGTACTTCTTAGATGAGTACCGAGCTGGTCGTACACCAAACCCAGATGTAATGTGTAACAAAGAAATTAAATTTAAAGCATTTTTAGAGCATGCAATTGCGCTTGGTGCTGATTATGTAGCGACAGGCCATTATGCACGTGTTGCTTATATGGACGGCGAATATAAAATGCTTCGCGGCGTTGATGACAATAAAGACCAAACGTATTTCTTGAATCAATTAAGCCAAGAGCAATTATCAAAAACAATGTTCCCATTAGGTGAATTAAAGAAACCGCAAATTCGCGAAATGGCGACAGAAGCTGGTTTAGCGACAGCGGCGAAAAAAGATAGTACTGGTATTTGCTTCATTGGCGAGCGTAACTTTAAAGATTTCTTAAGTAACTATTTACCAGCGCAACCAGGTGTGATGCAAACGTTATCTGGTGAAGTGAAAGGAAAACATGACGGTTTAATGTACTATACAATTGGACAACGTCATGGCCTTGGTATTGGTGGTAACGGTGATCCATGGTTCGCTGTTGGGAAAAACTTAAAAGACAACATTTTATATGTTGATCAAGGATTCCATAATGAACTTCTATATGGTGATGAAGTTATCGCTACGAATGTAGGATGGGTAAGTAACAAAGCAAAAGAAACAGAATTTAAATGCACAGCGAAATTCCGCTATCGTCAAGCAGATAATAAAGTAACGGTTCAAATTGTTGATGAAAATACAGTTCGTATTCTTTGTGATGAGCCAATTCGTGCGATTACGCCAGGCCAAGCAGTTGTTTTCTATGATGGAGATGAGTGCTTAGGCGGCGCTACAATTGATGAAGTATATCATAGTGGTAAGAAATTAGATTATTTAGGATAAAACGAGAAGCCTCTGCCGATTAGCGGTTAGAGGTTTCTTTTACATAAAGCGAATTTTCGTTCGCTTGGAAAATACATTCTTTGTTATAATTTGTTGTAGAGGTGAAGGACATGTCAAACAAACTTGAAACAGGTATTCAATATATGCAAGAAGGAAACTGGGAAGAAGCAGCTAAAAATTTTACAGAAGCAATCGAAGAAAATCCGAAAGATGCGCTTGGATATATTAACTTTGCGAATTTATTAGATGTATTAGGTGATAGTGAACGAGCAATTTTATTTTATAAGCGTGCATTAGAGTTAGATGATAAATCTGCGGCTGCTTATTATGGCTTAGGAAACGTATATTACGGTCAAGAGCAATTTGCAGAGGCAAAATCTGTATTTGAACAAGCAATGCAATCGGGCTTACAGTCAGCTGATGTAACATTTATGTTAGGTATTACACATGTGCAACTTGGAAATGATCGTCTTGCATTACCGTTTTTACAAAGGGCGACGGAATTAGATGAAGACGATGTAGAAGCTGTTTTCCAATGCGGACTTTGCTTCGCGCGACTAGAACATATTCAAGAGGCAAAACCTTATTTTGAAAAGGTATTAGAAATGGATGAAGAGCATGCAGATGCGTATTATAATTTAGGTGTTGCGTACGTATTTGAAGAAAATAACGAGAAAGCTCTTACTTTATTTAAGAAAGCAACTGAAATTCAGCCAGACCACTTTTTAGCTGGTAATGGTATTCGTTTATTAGAGCAAGAAGCTGAATAAAGTGAAATGATAGTTTAATGCGCAGTTACCCCTCATCTAAAGATTGTGAAAGAGGTGGGGGATGTACTGCTCATTAAGGTGAAAAGAACTCGGGAAGGAGAGGAAAGATGGGAAATCAACATGCCATGGATTTGTTTGAGGAAGAGAAAAAATTTATAAAAGCGCAAGTTCTTCATACCATTTTCCACAACGAAGAAAACCTCTATTCCGTTGTCAGTATGAAAATCATTGAAACGAATGAAACATACGACGAAAAAAAAGTAATGATAAACGGTCATTTTCCCCGTATGCATGAAGATGAAGTGTTTACATTAACAGGTCATTTTAAAGACCACCCGAAGTATGGGAAACAATATTTAGTTGAAACGTTTAAGAAAGAATTGCCGCAAACAAAAGCAGGTATGGTGCAATATTTAGCGAGCGATTTATTTAAAGGGATTGGAAAGCGTACGGCTGAAAAAATCGTAGATCACCTTGGTGAGCATGCCATTTCTAAAATTATGGATGATCCTGATGCGTTAAATGGTGTTGTTAACAAACAAAAAGCACAGGAAATATATGAGACAATTGTGGAGCATCAAGGGTTAGAGAAAGTAATGAGCTTTTTAAATGGTTACGGTTTTGGAACGAAGCTTTCTATTAAAATTTATCAGCAATATAAAGAAATGACATTAGAAGTGATTCGTAATAATCCATATCAACTTATTGAAGAAGTGGACGGGATTGGTTTTGGACGAGCAGATGATATAGGACGTGCGTTAGGTATATCGGGTAATCATGATGACCGTGTACGTGCGGGATGTTTTTATACGTTAGAGAATGTTTCACTGCAGCTCGGCCACGTTTATATGGGGAAAGATCAACTTGTAAGAGAAACGATGTCACTTTTAAATAATCAAGAAGGTAGAGTGACTGAGGAAGACATTATAGGCTGTGTTGAAATGATGCAAAGTGAAGGGAAAGTCATCATTGAAGAAGAACGAGTGTACTTAGCATCGTTATTTTACTCTGAAAAAGGTGTTGTAAAGTCTATTCGTAGGCTTATGAATCAAGAGGAAACCCCTTCATTTCCTGAAGCAGAAATGTTAAAAACATTAGGTGAAATTGAAGAACAGCTGAAGGTGCAGTATGCACCGTTTCAGCAAGAAGCAATTCAAACGGCACTTCATAAGCCGATGATGTTATTGACAGGTGGACCAGGAACGGGGAAAACAACAGTTATTAAAGGAATTGTTGAAATGTACGCGTCCTTGCATGGGGTATCATTAAATCCGAATGAATACAGTGATGATAATCCATTTCCAATATTATTAACGGCTCCAACAGGAAGAGCAGCGAAGCGAATGAGTGAATCTACCGGGCTCCCTGCTTGTACAATTCATCGTCTGCTTGGTTGGACGCCAGAAGGGTCTTTCCAGCGTAATGAAACCGATCCAGTTCAAGGGAAGTTACTCATTATTGATGAGTTTTCGATGGTAGATATTTGGCTTGCAAATCAGCTATTCAAGTCACTTCCGACAAATATTCAAGTTATCGTTGTAGGTGATGAAGATCAGTTGCCATCTGTAGGACCTGGACAAGTGTTAAAAGATTTATTAAATGCAGGAGCCATTCCAACGGTAAAACTTACAGAAATTTATCGTCAGGCGGAAGGTTCGTCTGTTATTCAGCTTGCCCATGCGATAAAAGACGGAACACTTCCACCGGATTTAGCGCAAAATAAAAAAGATCGTTCATTTATCAGCTGTGCAGGGGCTCAAATTGTTGAAGTTGTAAAAAAAGTATGTGAAAACGCGAAGACGAAAGGGTTTAGCGCAAGAGATGTCCAAGTGTTGGCACCTATGTACCGCGGACCAGCAGGTATTAATGTGTTAAATGAAGCTCTTCAAGAAGTGTTTAATCCGAAAAAAGAAAAAAGTAAAGAAATTGCCTACGGTGACGTTGTGTATCGAAGAGGTGATAAAGTACTTCAATTAGTCAATCAGCCGGAAAGCCAAGTATTTAATGGTGATATTGGAGAAATTGTTTCGGTGTTTTATGCAAAAGAAAATGTTGAGCAACAGGACATGATTATCGTTTCATTTGATGGAATCGAAGTAACGTATACAAAGCCGGATTTAAATCAAATTACCCATGCATATTGCTGCTCGATTCATAAATCACAAGGTAGTGAATTTCCAATAGTTATTATGCCGATTGTAAAGAGCTACTACCGTATGTTACGTCGTAATTTAATTTACACGGGCATTACAAGAAGTAAGAAATTCCTTATTATTTGTGGGGAGGAAGCGGCTTTTCAATCCGGTGTAAATCGCCTTGACGATGCAATGCGTCAAACGACTTTAGCTAGTCGTTTGCAAGAATCACAAGGAGAGGTGCAGATGGTAACGGTTAATGGCGAGGAAATGGACGTGGAAAACATTTCACCGTATGATTTCATGTAACGAGGTGAAATTATATAGTGAAACTTTCAAACGTATAACGTTGAAAGGCTCCAGCAATGTATAAATGAATGCGGTTTGGACATAATGGCGAATAGAATCTGGGAGACTGTAAGGAGATGAAAGCCATATGTTTATTTGTCCAAATTGCAAAGGGAAAGACATCGGAAAAATAGGTGTCAACCAATTTTATTGCTGGAATTGTTATATCGAATTATCGGTTTCAAAGGGGAAAATCCATACGCATCAAGTAGAGGAAGATGGTTCATTAAGCTCTCTTGATGATTTATTTGATGAGAACGAAAGAACGATCGGATAACGAAAAGGGGGATTTACTTTGAATCTACGCAATTCATTAATCGCATTAGGTGTTGGAGCTGCAGCATATCAATATGCTCGCAAGCAAGATGTATTTTCAAAACGCAATATGAAAAAAGCACGTAAGATGATTAAATCTTATTTATAAACGTAAAAAACTCCCTTCATGATAAGGGAGTTTTTTTATGCGCTCGTATGCAAATATAAAAGTCCAATTTCAGAGAAGAGATAAGATAGACCGTAACACCCAACACCAAGCATTCCGTAATGAAATAATTGCTTCGCCCTCTCTTTTCGTGAGGAACGAATAAAGAAACCTTTCCAAATACCAAATCCGATACAAACCCATTCGAGAATCATAAAAAGTGCTGATAATACGAGCATAAATAAAACCATTATGAGTCCTCCTGATTATATTGTTTCATGCTGCATTCTCAGGGATGGTTGTCCTTGTTATGTTATGTATATGTACGTCTTTACAAAACAGTATGGTCTGTATGAAAAGATTTTAAAAGTTTTGCACATAACCTACCCTATTTATTTTCAAAATAAAGGTGGAGGAGGTTTTTCGTGTGAAGAATCTTAAAATCATTTGGATATACCGTTTAGGATTATTGTTACTTGTATTTCTTTGTTTGCTTGTCTTCTTAAAGATCAAGCCACTATGGGCGCCGATTATTTTTGTATGTAAAGTGGCGATTACACCGTTTCTTATCGCTTGTTTTATTGCGTATTTATTGCACCCTTTAATTGAAAAAATTCATAAGGAAGGAATGCCGCGCACACTCGCTATTTTGCTCATTTACATCCTGTTCTTTGGCGGGATTGGCTATGGGATTTATAAAGGAACACCAGTTGTTATTAAACAGTTACAAGAAATTAATGAACAATTTCCGCAGTTCACAAAAATGTATGATTCTTGGATGGATGGCGTTACAGAACAAACAGCGAATTTCCCATCATTTATTCATGAAAAGGTAAAGCAAATTTTCGTTGGTGTAGAAATGAAGATACAAACGCTTTTAAATAAAGTTATGAACACAGCCCGTGGTGTACTGGATTCATTGCTCATTATTTTCTTGATTCCGTTCATTGTATTTTACATATTAAAAGATTACGGTGAGTTTTATCATATCTTTTGGAAACTAGTTCCGAGTAAGTGGCGTAGTACGGGTCAAATGCTTGCGAAAGAAATTGATAAATCACTCGGAAGTTATATTCGAGGACAGTTATTTGTTTGCTTAGTATTAGGGGGAGTATCTGTTCTTTCTTTTTGGTTTATCGGTATGAAGTATCCATTGCTGCTCGGCATTATTATTGGGGTAACGGATATAATTCCATACTTTGGTCCTATTTTAGGGGCGATTCCCACGTTGATGATTGCGGCAACGGTATCAACGAGTTTACTCATTAAGGCGGGGATTACAATTGCTATTTTGCAATTTTTGGAAAGTAACATTTTATCGCCTTACATCGTTGGTAAGTCGCTTCGTATGCACCCCGTTATTATTATGCTTGCCTTACTAGTTGGAGGAGAGATAGCCGGGATTGTAGGATTGCTAATATCGGTTCCGATTTTAGCAGTTATTCGTACAGTGATTGTTCATGTGAGGCCTCTTTGGAAAAGAGAAGATGTTTAAAATGAAGCCCTCTATTTAAAAAATAGAGGGCTAATCATATGATTATTTAGGGAGCTGATTTTTTATTTTTTGAACAAAAGAGCTCACATCAGTTGTTTGAATATGTTTTATTCTTTTCCATTCCGTATCATACATAAATACAATTTGATTGCTGAAAAGGCGCTTTTGTTCTTTTAGATTAGAAATTTTTGCGAAAGCGTACTCTTCAAATATTGGATTCTTACTTACATCTGGTCCATAAAAGAATAGCCTTTTGTCCGTTAAAATCAATAGGCCTGGCCTTGCGACGGAACGATAAATAAATATGTCTAATGAACATGCTGCATAAAAAAGAATTTTTTCATCAGTTGTTAACATTTCTCTAGCTTGATTCAATAAAGTTGTCATTGTAATCGCTCCTTTATTGTTAATAATTTAATTATAACAAATAATGTAATATTTAGAAATTTGTATAAAGTATTTTTTGTGAGGAGATTCCTATTTAGTAATAAATGCATAATATATTGAAAGGCTGTTAAGAATGAATAGTAGAATAACTATGAGTAATAAACAATTGATACAATATAAATGATTATCTACATTGACAAACTTAAGAGAATTCTATTATATTTAGTCATATAATACATTAAATCAATGACGGAACAAGTACGTTACAGTCCATTTGTAGAGAGAAGCTTCCACTGGCTGAAAGGAGCTTTAAATGAAGGGTAACAGAAAGCTAATCCTGAGAGCAGCTAATCACTGCCGTCTTGCCACGTTACGGCACCATGAGGTGATGAATTGATTGTTATAATAATCAATTCATAATTAGGGTGGTATCGCGAGTTAACTCTCGTCCCTTTTATAGGGGCGGGAGTTTTTTATATTTAAGGAGGAAAATACAATGAAACAACTAACAGGCGCACAAATTCGTCAAATGTTTTTAGACTTTTTCCAAGAAAAAGGACATGCAGTAGAACCTAGTGCATCACTAGTTCCACATGAAGATCCATCTCTTCTATGGATTAACAGTGGTGTAGCAACATTAAAAAAATATTTTGATGGACGCGTAATCCCGCAAAATCCACGTATTACAAATGCTCAAAAATCAATTCGTACAAACGATATTGAAAACGTAGGGAAAACAGCTCGTCACCATACATTCTTTGAAATGTTAGGGAACTTCTCGATCGGTGATTACTTCAAAGACGAAGCAATTACTTGGGCTTGGGAATTTTTAACGAGCGACAAGTGGATTGGATTCGATAAAGAATTACTATCAGTTACAATCCATCCGGAAGATGAAGAAGCATTTACAATTTGGAATGAGAAAATGGGTGTTCCAAAAGAGCGCATCATCCGCTTAGAAGAAAACTTCTGGGATATCGGTGAAGGACCAAGTGGACCGAATACAGAGATTTTCTATGATCGCGGGGAAGCTTACGGTAATGACTTTAGTGACCCAGAATTATATCCGGGCGGAGAAAACGAGCGTTACTTAGAAGTATGGAACCTTGTATTCTCTCAATTTAACCATAATCCAGACGGTTCATATACACCACTTCCTAAGAAGAACATTGATACAGGGATGGGTCTAGAGCGTATGACATCTATCGTTCAAGATGTACCTACGAACTTTGATACGGATCTATTCATGCCAATGATTGGTGCAACAGAATCAATTTCTGGTGAGAAGTATCGTAATGGAGACTTAGAAAAAGATATGGCGTTTAAAGTCATTGCTGACCATATTCGTACAGTAACATTCGCTGTTGGTGACGGTGCTCTTCCATCTAACGAAGGCCGTGGTTATGTATTACGTCGTTTATTACGCCGTGCTGTTCGTTATTCTAAGAAATTAAACATCAACCGTCCATTCATGTTTGAATTAGTACCGGTTGTTGGAGAAGTAATGAAAGACTTCTATCCAGAAGTACTGGAAAAGAAAGATTTCATCGCAAAAGTTGTGAAAAATGAAGAAGAACGCTTCCACGAAACACTTCATGATGGTGAAGCTATTTTAGCTGAAGTTATTGCAAAAGCGAAAGAAGAAAAAACAACTGTTATTTCTGGCGTAGATGCGTTCCGTTTATACGACACGTACGGTTTCCCAATTGAATTAACAGAAGAATATGCAGAAGAAGCTGGTATGACAGTTGACCATAAAGGTTTTGAAGCTGAAATGGAAAAACAACGTGAGCGTGCACGTGCTGCTCGTCAAGACGTTGATTCTATGCAAGTTCAAGGCGGTGTACTTGGTGAAGTTAAAGTAGCGAGCGAATTCGTTGGTTACGGTACAGTTGCAACAGAAAGTAACATTGTTGCACTTGTGAAAAACGGTGAGTATACAGATAGCTTACAAGCAGGTGAAGAAGGACAGTTAATGCTTGATGTAACACCATTCTATGCTGAGAGCGGCGGACAAATTGCAGACCGTGGTTACCTTCTTGCTGATGGCGTGAAAGTTGTTGTAAAAGATGTACAAAAAGCACCAAATGGTCAAAACTTACACAAAGTAGTTGTGGAAGAAGGTACATTAACGAAAGGTGCGGCTGTAAAAGCTGTTATCGATACGAAAAACCGTAGTAGCGTTGTGAAAAACCATACAGCAACTCACTTACTACACCAAGCGTTAAAAGATGTACTTGGAACGCATGTTAACCAAGCAGGTTCTCTTGTAACTTCTGAACGTTTACGCTTTGACTTCTCTCACTTCGGTCAAGTACAAGCTGACGAATTAGAAAAAATTGAGCGTATCGTAAACGAGAAAATTTGGGAAAGTATTAACGTTGAGATTTCTCAAAAATCAATCGAAGAAGCGAAAGAAATGGGTGCAATGGCATTATTCGGTGAAAAATACGGTGATGTTGTACGCGTTGTACAAGTAGGCGATTACAGCTTAGAGCTTTGCGGTGGTTGTCACGTTGATAACACAGCTTCTATCGGTATTTTCAAAATCGTTGCTGAGTCTGGTATCGGTGCAGGAACTCGTCGTATTGAGGCGGTAACTGGTAAGTCTGCATACGAATTAATGAACGATCAAGTAGGTTTATTAAAAGAAGCAGCAGGAAAAATGAAAACAAATCCGAAAGATATTTTAACGAGAGTTGATGGCTTATTTGCTGAAGTGAAACAACTTCAAAAAGAAAATGAATCTCTTGCTGCAAAATTAAGCAATATCGAAGCTGGAAACTTAACTGATTCAGTAATGACAGTTGATGGCGTAAACGTATTAGCAGCGAAAGTAAATGTTGCAGATATGAACAACTTACGTACGATGATGGATGACCTTAAAAATAAATTAGAGTCTGCAGTTGTTGTATTAGTGTCTGTAAATGACGATAAAGTAAACATTTTAGCTGGCGTAACGAAAGATTTAATTAGCCAAGGTTACCATGCTGGTAAACTTGTGAAAGAAGTAGCTTCTCGTTGTGGCGGTGGCGGTGGTGGCCGTCCTGATATGGCTCAAGCGGGCGGTAAAAACCCAGCACAAGTTGAAGAAGCTTTAGCATTTGTACAAGAGTACGTTAAATCTGTTTCAAAATAAAGAGATAGTAGTGTACAATGGTAGGGAGAGGAGAAGTTCTTCTCCCTATACTTACTATATAAGTGAGGTGCTTGAAATGGACGGTTTTGATAAAACAATGAAGTTTAGCATTCAAGATGAAAAACAGAGTGTCCATGTAAATGATGTACTTTTAACTGTGTATGATGCACTTCAAGAAAAAGGCTATAATCCGATTAACCAAATCGTCGGTTATTTATTAAGTGGAGATCCAGCATACATACCTCGCCATAAAGATGCACGAAGCATCGTTCGCAAACTTGAACGTGATGAGATAATTGAAGAGCTTGTGAAGTCTTACTTGAAACATCATCGTGAGGAGTAGTTTATGCGGATATTAGGTTTAGATGTAGGTACAAAAACAGTCGGAGTTGCAATGAGCGACGAAATGGGCTGGACAGCACAAGGATTGGAAACAATCAAGATTAACGAAGAACGAGGTCACTTTGGTTTTGACCGTATTTCTGAGTTAGTAAAGCAGTACAATGTGGACAAAATAGTAGTAGGTTTACCTAAAAATATGAATGGTACAATTGGCCCACGTGGTGAAGCGTGCCAGCAATTTGCAGAAAACCTACGAGAGCTGTTACAATTAGACGTTGTAATGTGGGACGAGCGTTTGTCGACGATGGCGGCGGAGCGTCTACTCATTTCAGCTGATGTAAGTCGTAAGAAGCGAAAGCAAGTAATCGATAAGATGGCTGCAGTCGTAATCTTACAAGGATTTTTAGATAGTAAATAAGAGGTGACCAAAATGGAAGAAAATCAAATTACAATTGTAGACGAAAAAGGTAACGAACATTTATGTGAGATTGTTTTCACTTTTGATGCTGAAAAATTTGGCAAAAAATCATATGTAGTCTTCTCTCCAATCGGTGAAGTAGACGAAGATGGAGACCAAATTTATGATGCAATGGCTTATGAGCAAAATGAAGAAGAGGGCGGAACTTTACTTCCAATCGAATCTGAAGAAGAGTGGGAAATGGTACAAGAAATGTTCAACACTCTAGCTGATGAGCAAGAAGCTGAATAATAAGTACTGAGAAGATGGACGATATATAGTCCATCTTTTTTTATATGTAAAATGAAAGATTTTTTGTCGAAACTGTGTAATCCTTTGTAGTATAATGAGACGGATTGTAGAAAAATAAAATATCTGTCAAAAAATGATAGGTAAGTTTATTGTGATTTTTCATCGTGTTGTATAGAAAGACGTACATATGGCCTACAATTGAATAAGGAGGAAGAGTTTTGATAGAGAATCAAGTGAAAAAGAAGCGTAGACGCATTTTTTTATTTTCGATTATTGCACTGCTTTTAGTTTGTGGTTCAGTCTATGCGTATATTTCATCGGCATTAGGACCAGTTGATAGCGGGAATAAAAAAGAGATTGAAGTAGAAATTCCGAAAGGATCATCTACTAGTAAAATTGGTGAAATTTTAGAAGAAAAGGGTGCTGTGAAAAACGGTACAGTTTTTAGCTTTTATACAAAGGCTAAATCAAAAAACTTACAAGCTGGTACATATTTATTAAATCCTTCAATGAGTGCCTCAGATGTCATTGAACAAATGTCATCTGGTAATGTACATCGTCCAGCTCTGTATAAAGTGACGATAAAAGAAGGAGCGCAAGTAACTGAAATTGCAGAAACGGTTGCGAGTGAATTAAAGTGGAATAAAGATGATGTTACGCGTCAATTAAACGATAAAGCATTTATTCAAAAAATGCAGCAAAAGTATCCGAAGTTATTAACGGATAAAATCTTTGATAGTAATATTAAATATCCATTAGAAGGGTATTTATATCCTGCGACGTATTCGTTCTATAAGAAAGATACAACGTTAGAAGAAATCGTAATTCCAATGCTTGAGAAAACAAATGCAATCATTGTTCAAAACGAGGCGAAAATGAAAGCGAAGAACTGGGATGTTCATCAGCTTTTAACATTGTCTTCACTGATTGAAGAAGAGGCGACTGGTTTTACAGATCGCCAAAAGATTTCTAGTGTTTTTTATAATCGCTTAGCAAAAGGTATGCCCCTTCAAACAGATCCAACGGTATTATACGCGCTTGGAAAGCATAAGCAACGTGTATTATACGAGGATTTAAAGGTGAATTCACCGTATAATACGTATGTTGTAAAAGGATTACCAGTTGGACCGATTGCGAACTCTGGTAAACATTCAGTGGAAGCTGCGTTAGAACCTGCGCAAACAGATTATTATTATTTCTTAGCTGCACCAAGTGGTGAAGTGTACTATGCGAAAACATTAGAAGAGCATAATGCATTAAAGCAAAAATATATTACGAAAAAACAGTGAAATGGGGAGGGATAGCGAAAAAGGTCGCACATCCCTCTTTTTTGTGGTAAAATATATCGGGTTAAAAACTGGCAGAAGAATCGTTTTTAATATCAAAACGGGACGTACAAGCTAAGGGTAAAGCTGGCTTGTATTTTTATTGCATTCTATGTGTGAAAAGACGTCATAGAGGCACTTCTCCATGTAAATAAGGAGGACCATTTATGGAGGATGCAGTTAACGAGTACCTATTATCATTTATTGATCCAAAAGATAAATTAATTCTTGAAATGGAAGAATATGCAACAGAAAATCATGTGCCGATTATGGATCGACTTGGAATGGAATTTATGCTGCAATTTTTACGTTTAATTGGACCGAAAAGCATTTTAGAGCTTGGTACAGCAATTGGCTATTCTAGTATTCGTATGATGCAAGCTATTCCAAATTCACGCATTGTGACAGTTGAGCGCAATCGTGAACGATATGAAAAAGCACTTGAATATATAGAACGTTCCCCAGTAAAAGAACGTATTTCAGTTATATACGGTGATGCGTTAGAGACGGGTGAACAAGTAAAAGAACACGGAACATTTGACGTTATTTTTATTGATGCAGCAAAAGGACAATATCGTCGCTTTTTTGACTTATATGAACCGTTATTAAACCCTGGTGGCGTAATTATTTCAGATAATGTTATGTACCATGGTCTTGTAACGACAAAAGAGAAAATTGAAAATAGACGTACACGTGGTTTAATCCGTCGTATTAAGACGTACAATGAATGGCTTATGAACCATGAAGGATATGATACAACGATTTTCCCAATTGGAGATGGAGTAGCTGTTAGTAAAAAGAGAGGATGACCAAGGTATGAAGAAACCTGAATTGTTAGTAACGCCAAGAGCGGTGGCGGATATCGAACCTCTTGCGAAAGCAGGAGCAGATGCAGTAATGATCGGTGAACAAAAGTTTGGTTTACGTTTAGCAGGGGAATTTTCACGTGAAGATGTAAAAAAATCTGTTAAAATTGCACATGAAAATGGTGTGAAAGTATACGTAGCAATGAATGCTATGTTCCATAATGATAAAGTAGAAGAATTAACAGATTACGTTGCATTTTTAAACGAAGTACATGTAGATGCAATTGTCTTCGGAGATCCAGCGGTATTAATGGCTGTTCGTGAAGTAGCACCAAATATGCAACTGCACTGGAATACAGAAACGACAGCAACAAATTGGTTCACTTGTAACTACTGGGGTCAAAGAGGGGCGAAGCGTGCTGTATTAGCTCGTGAGCTTAGCTTAGATGAAATTGTTGATTTAAAAGAAAATGCTGAAGTGGAACTTGAAGTGCAAATTCACGGTATGACTTGTATGTTCCAATCGAAGCGTTCGTTAGTAGGAAACTACTTTGAGTATCAAGGACGTAATCTTGACATTGAAAAGAAAAAATATGAAGAGAATATGTTCTTGTATGACCCAGAGCGTAACAATAAATATCCAATTTATGAAGATGAAAATGGTACTCACATTATGAGTCCGAATGATATTTGTTTCATCGATGAATTAGAGGAACTAATTGAGGCTGAAGTTGATAGCTTAAAAATCGATGGTGTACTAAAAAGCTCTGAATACATTATTGAAGTAACGAAGAAATATCGTCAAGCGATTGATTTGTGTGTGGAAGATCGTGATGCGTATTATGACGTGAAAGATGATCTATATAAAGAAATAGAAGAAATGCAACCAGTAAATCGTCCATTAGATACAGGATTCTTCTTTAAAGAAACGGTTTACTAAACGAGGAGGGTGTAGGAAATGACTGTACAAGAAATTTCACGAGTGATCGATGGCAAGCGCGTTATTGTGAAGAAACCTGAACTGTTAATCCCTGCGGGTAACTTAGAAAAATTAAAAGTAGCTATCCATTATGGGGCAGATGCTGTATATTTAGGTGGACAAGAATTTGGTCTTCGTTCTAATGCAGGTAACTTTACGCTAGAAGATATGGCAGAAGGCGTTGAATTTGCAAAGAAATATGGAGCGAAAATATACGTAACAACAAATATTTTCGCACATAATGAAAATATGGACGGGCTAGAGGAATATTTAAAAGGGATTGAAAAAGCTGGTGTAACGGGAATTATCGTTGCAGATCCGCTTATTATTGAGACGTGTAAACGTGTAGCGCCTTCTGTTGAGGTGCATTTAAGTACACAACAATCGCTATCCAACTGGAAAGCAGCACAGTATTGGAAAGAAGAAGGTTTACATCGTCTTGTATTAGCTCGTGAAGCAAGCTATGAAGAAATGAAAGAAATTAAAGACAAAGTGGACATTGAAATTGAAGCATTCGTCCATGGTGCAATGTGTATCGCATATTCAGGAAGATGTACATTAAGTAACCATATGACAGCGCGTGACTCTAACCGTGGTGGTTGTTGTCAATCTTGTCGCTGGGACTATGACTTAGTTCAAACGGTATCACAACATAAAGATGCAAAAGAGCTTCCTTTATTCCAAGAAGAAGATGCTCACTTTGCGATGAGTCCAAAAGATTTAAATTTAATCTTGTCAATTCCGAAAATGATTGAAATTGGAATTGATAGCTTAAAAGTTGAAGGACGTATGAAATCTATCCATTACGTAGCGACTGTAGCAACTGTATATCGCAAAGTAATTGATGCGTATTGTGCGGATCCGGATAACTTTGAGTTTAAACAAGAATGGTTAGATGAGCTTGATAAATGTGCAAATCGTGATACAGCTCCTGCATTCTTTGAAGGGGTTCCAGGACATCAAGAGCAAATGTTTGGAAATCATAGTAAGAAAACAACGTATGATTTTGCTGGTTTAGTGTTAGATTATAATGAAGAAACGGGCATCGTAACGCTTGAGCAACGTAATCACTTCAAACCAGGACATGAAGTGGAGTTCTTTGGACCAGAAATAGAAAACTTTACGCAGACGGTGGAGAAAATTTGGGATGAGGATGGAAACGAATTAGATGCAGCGAGACATCCGTTGCAAATCGTGAAATTCAAAGTGGATCAACCAGTGTATGTGAATAATATGATGCGCAAAAACATACTTCAATAAGAAAGAGTGGTAGTCGAATGGGGACGAATAAGCCTGTTGTAATTGGAATCGCTGGTGGTTCAGGATCAGGAAAAACAAGTGTAACGAAAGCGATTTTTGACCATTTTAAAGGTCATTCCATTTTAATCTTGGAGCAAGATTATTATTACAAAGATCAAAGCCATTTACCGATGGAAGAGCGTTTAAAAACAAATTATGATCATCCGCTTGCGTTTGATAATGATCTGTTAATTGAACATTTGCAGCAGTTGCTTGCATATGAGCAAATTGATAAGCCTGTATATGACTATACATTGCATACGCGTTCAGAAGAAATTATTCCAGTTGAGCCGAAAGATGTAATCATTTTAGAAGGAATTCTTATTTTAGAAGACCCACGTCTTTGTGAGTTGATGGACATTAAGTTATTCGTTGATACAGATGCAGATCTTCGTATCCTGCGCCGCATGCAGCGTGATATTAAAGAGCGCGGTCGTACGATGGATTCAGTTATTGATCAATACGTAACTGTTGTGCGTCCAATGCACAATCAATTTATTGAGCCTTCTAAGAAATTTGCGGATATTATTATCCCTGAAGGTGGACAAAACCATGTTGCAATTGATATTATGGTGACAAAAATTGCAACAATTCTTGAACAAAAAGTAAATTTGTAATAGCATAGTAAAAGATATACGATAGGAAGGGATTTTTTCCCTTCCTATCGAATACAATGAAGCATGCAACCTCATCTATATATAGGTGAGGGCATATTTATATCAACTTTCCATACATATCTTCTTTAAAAGAAGAATTGGAAATACGGGGTTGTATGTGACAACTCCGCTAGTGCAAGGGTACTAGAAACCTCCGCTAACAATGGAAGCGGAGGAGTTTTCATATGGAACTCCTCTTTTTTCGGGGGATTGGTATATAAAAGGAGTGGAAAATATGTCAACAGAAAAAACATACCCTATGACGCAAGAGGGTAAGCAAAAATTAGAGAACGAAGTTGAGCAATTAAAAACAGTAAGACGTAAAGAAGTAGTAGAGCGTATTAAAATCGCGCGTAGCTTCGGCGATCTTTCTGAGAACTCTGAGTACGATGCAGCGAAAGATGAGCAAGCGTTCGTAGAAGGACGTATTACACAATTAGAAAACATGATTCGTAACGCAGTTATCATCGAAGATAATGGCGAAGAATCTACTGTCGTTACATTAGGTAAAACAGTAACATTTAAAGAATTACCAAATGGAGATGAAGAAGCTTACACAATCGTAGGTAGCGCGGAAGCTGACCCATTCGAAGGAAGAATTTCTAACGATTCTCCAATCGCAAAGAGCTTATTAGGTAAGCAAATTGGTGAGAAGGTAGCAATTCAAACGCCAGGCGGAGAAATGCAAGTAGAGATTATCTCTGTTAAATAATAAAAATCACTCGTGTAAAAACGAGTGGTTTTTTTATTTGTATAAAAGGTTAAACACCTCGTCCAAACTATAATAGACGAGGTGTTTTTTTATGAAAATAAGACGGAGAATTACAGTTGTTTTAATTTGTTTTATATGTGTGATGTTTTTATTACTTTGTCGTTTACTCCAAATACAGATTATAGATACTGAATCTTTTACTGATCGAAATATTAATTTAATCGAAAGAAGCGTTACGCAACGAACACAATCACTTACAGTAGATAATGGAAGAGGACATTTTACAGATCGGAATGATAAAGAAATTGGTGAAGAGAAATACCCAGTTTTAATTATTTTTCCTTTTTTACAAATAAAAAATGACATGTTAAAGAAAATTGCGCATATCATTGGTGTGTCGAGACAAGAGATCAAAATACAAATGAAAGATAAAAAAAATGCATTTATACTCCAAAGAGGAAATGAGCCATTTCCTTTAGTACGAGAGCAGATGGAGAAGATTAATCAATTAAATGTATTGGGCATTGTAGCGGCTGAAGTTCGATTAAAACAAACTGGAGGGACAAATCATTTAGTGGGTGAAGTGGGGGAGAATGAACGAGAATTCCAAAAGCGATATGGAGAAGTAGAAAAAATTTCAAAACAAACGCCAATTGGTATTTCGGGATTACAGCAATCTTTTGATGAATTTTTATTAACTGATGGAGAGGCAAAAGTATTGTATCAAGTGGACCGGCAAGGAGAACCGATTTTTGGAAAACAGGCGAAATACACTTCGCCAGGAAATCCATTTTATCCAGTTACAATTCAAACTACTTTACATAAAGAGTTGCAGCAAAAAGCTGAAGAGACAATTGAAAAAAGTGAAATAAAGAAGGGGGGATTAGTATTACTTGATGTAAAAACAAATGAAATACTAGCGATGGTTAGCAAACCATCTTTACAGGTTAAAAACGAAAGATTATATAAAGCTACACTTGAAAATCAAATGTTAACACCGCATTTTCCTGGTTCTGTTTTTAAAACAGTAGTTGCAACGGCAGCGATTGATCAAAATATAAATGTATTGAATCGCACATTTAATTGTAATAAAGATTTATATGGTGAAAACGACCCACAAGTTTTGATGGGAACACTTAGTTTTAAAGGGAGCTTTGCTAGAAGCTGTAACAGGGCATTCTCACAGTTAGGTAACGAGCTAATACAAAAGGATAAGATGGTGTTAGAAACGTACGTAGCGGCTTTAGGAGCAGTTGGAAAGGTTGGTTGGAACGGTTCGGTATTTCATACATCGCGTTTCGAGCAAATGCCAGAGGAGAAGAGTGCCATTATCTGGGGGAGTGAGGAAAATAAGACTAGTAAAAAAGCGGTAGCGCAAACAGCAATTGGACAGAAAGATGTACGTATATCACCTCTAGCAATCGCTAATATGATGGCGACGATTGCTAGGAATGGAGAAAAAATGGAAGTGAAAGCTGTTAAAAAAATAGTGTATAAAAATGGAAGTGACTTTTTTACATTTGAAAACCATAAATTAAATGGAAAACAGCTTTCTTATGAAACAGTAAAAACATTACAAGAGTTATTAAGAGGCGTTGTAACAACAGAGAAAGGAACAGGAGCAGCATTCAGGTCGTTGCCACTAAGTGTCGCTGGAAAATCTGGGACAGCACAAACAGGAAAAGGGATGAAGGTCAATCGCTGGTTTGCAGGTTATTTTCCATATGAAAATCCAAGATATGCTTTAGTTGTCGTTGATATAGAAACGGACAGCAGTGTAAATAAAGTCACATCCATTTTCAAAGATATCGTAGAAGAAATCCATCGATTAGAGAATGAAAAGTAATCTTGCAATTCATAGTGAAATGTTTTCATTTCATGAAAATATTATTGTAAATGTTCAACCTTTCTAGATTTAATGTTACAATAGCAAGTATGAAAAACTGCATGGAGGTTTGAAGAATGGCAGGAGGATCTAGATTCCAACAGAAACAACAAAAACGTCGTCAAAACGGTGTTTTAAATATTGCAATCGCTATTGTATTAGTGGCAGTAGCTATTGTAGCATATCAATTGTTCGTTCCTGACACAAAAGAGCAAGCGTCTTCTAATGATAAAAAGGTAGCTCAGCAAACAACAAAAGAAAATAAAGCTGAGAAAGCTAAAGGTAAAGAAGAGACGAAGAAGGACGAACAAGAGAAGGCAGAGGCTAAGAAGAAGGAAGAAGAAGAGAAGCAAAAGGCTGAAGAAGAAAAGCAAAAAGCTGAAGAAGAAGCGAAAGCTAATGAGAAAGTGGCAGCTGAAAAAACACAGCCAAAGGCAACAGATGCTTATACGAAACCTTCTTGGAAGCCAGTAGGTACAGAGCAAGGTGCAACACCTGCGATGACGTTTAACAAAGGTACAGCAGATTGGAATGAGATGAATCAAGCGATTTCCGCTGCAATCGACGTTCCGGTAGAGCAATTAGTTATTCATAGAATCGGAAATAACGGTAAGAATAAAGCTTACGGCAACGTACAAGATAAGCAATCAGGTAAAAAATATTATGTAAATATTGATTGGGTAGAAAATGAGGGCTGGAAACCAGTGCTTGTTCAAACTCTAAACTAAAAAAGAGAAGCTCCTAGGAGCTGCTCTTTTTTAGTTAGCGTAATTTCTTTAATTTAAAATGAACAACCGCGCTGTAATACGGTCTTTTGCTTTCGGGATCCATAACCATTTGATGCGAGATGTGATGAACTTCAAGCATAAGTGCTTTATTATTATCAATTTGTTCACTAATTTTTCTTTCTAAGGAAGCTAAGTCTCCCGCTTCAAAAAATTCTATTTTATCTTCTAACATTTCAAAGGTAAATGACATGAAGATGCCCCCTCTCCTATGTAATCAACTACAGTGTAACAAAGAAAAGAAGGAAATACCATGTGCATTTCAATTGACATTTTTAGAAAGAGGGAATATTATACTGATAAAACCGATAAGAAAAAGGGGAATTTTTATGGGCACAGAATTTAATGGTTTATTTGATGAGTGGGCTCATACGTACGACTCATTCGTACAAGGCGAAGATATACAATATAAAGAAGTTTTCGCCCATTATGAGGACATTTTAGAGGATGTAGTTAACAAGTCATTTGGTAACGTATTAGAATTTGGTGTTGGTACTGGCAATTTAACAAATAAATTATTACTTGCCGGTCGTACAGTTTACGGTATAGAACCGTCGCGTGAAATGCGCATGATTGCAAAAGAGAAATTGCCAAAGGAATTTTCTATTACAGAAGGTGATTTTCTTTCGTTTGAAGTTCCGAATTCAGTTGATACCATTGTAAGCACCTATGCATTTCATCATTTAACAGATGATGAAAAAAATGTAGCTGTTGCGAAGTATAGTCAATTGCTAAACAAAGGTGGTAAAATAGTGTTTGCTGATACGATATTTGCAGATCAAGATGCATATGATAAAACTGTTGAAACAGCAAAACAAAGAGGTTTTCACCAGTTAGCAAACGATTTGCAAACGGAATACTATACACGTATTCCGATCATGCAAACTATATTTGAAAACAATGGCTTCCATGTAACGTTTACGAGATTAAATCATTTCGTTTGGGTAATGGAGGCAACTAAGCAATAGAAAGAGGGATTAGATTGAGAATTGCTGTAATTGGAGCAATGGAAGAAGAAGTACGTATTTTACGTGACAAATTAGAACAAGCAAAAACAGAAACGGTTGCGGGTTGTGAATTTACGAAAGGACTATTAGCAGGGCATGAAGTAATCTTGTTAAAGTCTGGTATTGGTAAAGTAAATGCAGCGATGTCAACGACAATTTTATTAGAAAAATATAAGCCTGAAAAAGTAATTAATACTGGTTCAGCTGGTGGATTCCATCATTCTCTAAATGTTGGAGATGTAGTTATTTCAACAGAAGTTCGTCACCATGACGTAGATGTAACAGCATTTAACTATGAATATGGTCAAGTACCAGGAATGCCACCTGGATTTAAAGCTGATGAGGCATTAGTTGCATTAGCTGAGAAATGTATGCAAGCTGAAGAGAATATTCAAGTTGTAAAAGGTATGATTGCAACAGGGGATTCATTTATGAGTGATCCGAACCGCGTTGCAGCAATTCGTGATAAATTTGAAAATCTTTATGCAGTAGAAATGGAAGCGGCAGCTGTTGCACAAGTGTGCCACCAATACGAAGTTCCGTTTGTTATCATCCGCGCACTTTCCGATATTGCTGGTAAAGAATCAAATGTTTCATTTGATCAATTTTTAGATCAAGCAGCCCTTCATTCTACAAACTTTATCGTAAAAGTACTAGAAGAGTTAAAGTAATGTAACAAAAAGGCAACTGTCTCATATAAAGAAAATACATACAGTTGCCTTTTCTTTATTGGCAAATAAGGGGGAGAACACGATGAATGTATATCGTGGAGTTCATGAGTTAATTGGTCATACACCAATTGTAGAAATTACTCGGTTTTCACTTCCAGAAGGGGTCCGTTTATTTGCGAAGCTTGAATTTTATAACCCAGGCGGAAGCGTTAAGGATCGTTTAGGAAGAGAATTAATCGAAGACGCGCTAGAAAAAGGGCTTGTCACGCAGGGTGGAACAATTATTGAACCGACTGCTGGAAATACTGGTATTGGACTGGCACTTGCAGCGTTAGAACATGATTTACGCGTTATTGTTTGTGTACCAGAGAAATTTAGTATTGAGAAACAAGAATTAATGAAAGCGCTAGGCGCAACAGTCGTGCATACACCGACTGAGCAAGGAATGACCGGAGCAATTGCAAAAGCAAAAGAGTTAGTAAATGAAATACCGAATTCATACTCTCCAAGTCAGTTTGCGAATGAAGCAAACCCACGTGCTTATTTCAAAACATTAGGTCCTGAACTTTGGAATGCATTGAATGGAGAGATTAACATATTTGTTGCTGGAGCAGGAACCGGCGGTACATTCATGGGAACTGCATCTTATTTGAAAGAAAAAAATATAGATATTAAAACAGTTATTGTAGAACCAGAAGGATCTATTTTAAATGGTGGTAAAGCTGGTTCACATGAAACAGAAGGAATTGGTCTTGAATTTATTCCACCATTTTTGAAAACATCTTATTTTGATGAAATTCATACGATTTCTGATCGAAATGCATTTTTACGAGTAAAAGAATTAGCGCAAAAAGAAGGACTTTTAGTTGGGAGCTCTTCAGGAGCAGCATTTCATGCAAGTTTACTGGAGGCAGAGAAAGCAACACCAGGTACAAATATTGTAACGATTTTTCCTGATAGTAGTGAGCGCTATTTAAGTAAAGACATATACAAAGGATGGGAATAAAAAATGAGAGCAAAGACAAAATTAATTCATGGTATTCGCATAGGAGAACCTTCAACTGGATCTGTAAACGTACCGATTTATCAAACAAGTACGTATAAACAAGAAGCAGTTGGTAAGCATCAAGGATATGAATATTCACGTACAGGCAACCCAACACGAGCAGCTTTAGAAGAAATGATTGCCGTATTAGAAAACGGTCATGCTGGATTTGCATTTGGTTCGGGAATGGCTGCTATTACAGCAACAATTATGTTGTTCTCAAAAGGTGATCACGTTATTTTAACAGATGATGTGTATGGTGGAACGTATCGTGTTATTACGAAAGTATTAAACCGCTTCGGTATTGAGCATACATTTGTAGATACAACAAACTTAGAGGAAGTTGTAGAAGCAATTCGTCCAAATACGAAAGCGATCTATGTGGAAACACCAACGAATCCACTACTAAAAATTACTGATATTAAGAAAATATCTACTCTTGCTAAAGAGAAAGATTTATTAACAATTATTGATAATACATTCATGACGCCATATTGGCAGTCGCCGATTTCTTTAGGAGCAGACATTGTACTTCATAGTGCAACGAAATATTTAGGAGGTCATAGTGACGTAGTTGCAGGTCTAGTAGTGGTAAATAGCCCACAACTAGCAGAAGACCTTCACTTTGTACAAAACTCAACGGGAGGTATTCTTGGACCACAAGATAGCTTCTTACTACTTCGCGGTTTAAAAACGTTAGGAATTCGTATGGAAGAACATGAAACGAATTCACGCGCAATTGCTGAATTCTTAAATAATCATCCAAAAGTAAATAAAGTATATTATCCAGGCCTTGAATCACATCAAAACCATGAATTAGCAACAGAACAAGCAAACGGATTTGGTGCTATCATCTCATTTGATGTAGATAGTGAGGAAACATTAAATAAAGTACTTGAGAAACTGCAATACTTTACACTTGCTGAAAGCCTAGGAGCAGTCGAAAGTTTAATTTCTATCCCATCTCAAATGACACATGCATCAATCCCAGCAGATCGTCGTAAAGAATTAGGAATTACAGATACATTAATTCGTATCTCTGTCGGAATTGAAGATGGTGAAGATTTAATTGAAGATTTAGCACAAGCGCTAGCATAATAAAAATGCACTGCTAATGTGGAGCAGTGCATTTTTATTATGTTTATTTGTGAAATATTTCACAAATTAGACATACACAAATGAAATGATTTCATGTATATTGAATTCATGAAATGTTATTCACGAATAAACTTGTGAAATATTTCACAAACGATGGGATTCATGTAGGACGGTAATTCTATTTTTTTTTCGCTAATCGGGACTTCTTATGACCTATAGGGACTTATAAAGACCGTGATAACAGAATAGGAGGAAATTTACATGGTAGTCAAAGAGAAAGTTGTAAATGAAATGCAAGAGGTAAAAGAGATGATTGATACGTTAGTAAATAACGGTCAAGAAGCTTTACAAGCATTAGAAAGTTTTACACAAGAACAGATTGACAACATTGTTCATGAAATGGCACTAGCAGGTGTTGATCAACATATGTCGCTTGCAAAATTGGCTGTTGAAGAAACAGGCCGTGGTGTCTATGAAGACAAATGCATAAAAAATATTTTTGCCACTGAATATATTTGGCATAGCATAAAGAAAGATAAAACGGTAGGAGTTATTCATGAAGATCCTCATGAAGAAATAATAGAAATTGCGGAACCAGTCGGTGTAGTAGCTGGAGTAACGCCAGTAACGAATCCAACGTCAACAACAATGTTTAAAGCATTAATCGCGATAAAAACGAGAAATCCAATTATTTTCGCATTTCATCCTTCTGCACAAAATTGTTCCGTTGCAGCGGCCAAAACAGTATATGATGCAGCGGTGAAGGCGGGTGCGCCAAAGCATTGTATTCAATGGATTGAAAGACCATCTGTCGAAGCAACGAAACAATTAATGAACCATGATGGTGTCGCACTCGTTCTAGCAACTGGAGGCGCTGGTATGGTGAAATCGGCTTATTCTACTGGTAAACCAGCACTAGGTGTAGGTCCTGGTAATGTACCGTGTTATATAGAGAAATCAGCACATGTAAAACGAGCTGCTAATGATTTAATTTTATCGAAAACATTTGATAACGGTATGATTTGTGCATCGGAACAGGCAATCATTATCGATAAAGAAATTTATGATGATGTCAAAACAGAAATGATTGCAAATAATTGTTACTTTGTAACAGAGGAGGAGAGAAAGAAATTAGAAAAGCTCGTTATAAATGAAAATACATGTGCAGTAAATAGTGATATTGTAGGGAAATCTGCACAGTATATTGCCGAATTAGTTGGGATTACTGTGCCTGAACATACAAAAATACTTGTAGCTGAAATTAAAGGAATTGGGGCAGCGTATCCACTATCTCGTGAGAAACTGAGCCCAGTATTAGCTTGTGTAAAAGCGAATTCATTAGAAGAAGGATTTACATATTGCGAAGAAATGTTGAATCTTGGAGGTTTAGGGCATTCAGCAGTCATTCATTCTACAAATAAAGAAGTACAAAAACAATTTGGTTTACGTATGAAAGCTTGCCGTCTTATTGTAAATGCACCTTCATCACAAGGCGGAATAGGTGACATATATAATGGGTTTATTCCATCGCTTACACTTGGTTGTGGTTCATATGGGAAAAACTCAGTTTCTCAAAACGTAACAGCGACTCATTTATTAAATATAAAAAGGCTGGCAAATAGAAAAAAGAATATGCAGTGGTTCAAGTTGCCACCAAAAATTTATTTTGAAAAACATGCTACGGCGTATTTAGCAAATATGCCTAACATTTCACGCGCATTTATTGTAACGGATCCAGGAATGGTTGAGCACGGCTATGTAGACACAGTTACGCACTATTTACGTAAGCATGCAAATGATGTGAAAGTTGAAGTGTTCTTTGAGGTCGAGCCAGATCCGTCAGATGAAACTGTTTTTAAAGGTGCGGAAATGATGAGAAGCTTTAAGCCTGATGTAATTATTGCACTTGGTGGCGGTTCAGCTATGGATGCGGCAAAAGGGATGTGGTTATTCTATGAGCATCCAGAAACATCATTCTATGGCATTAAACAGAAATTTTTAGATATAAGAAAACGTACATGTAAATATCCGGAATTAGGAAATAAAGCGCAGTTTGTTGCCATTCCAACAACATCAGGAACAGGGTCAGAAGTGACACCATTTGCGGTTATTACAGATAAGAAAAATAATATAAAGTATCCGCTCGCAGATTATGAATTAACACCAGATGTAGCGATTGTTGATCCGCAATTTGTAATGACAGTACCACCACATGTAACAGCAGATACTGGTATGGATGTTTTAACACATGCAATTGAGGCGTATGTGTCTGTTATGGCAAATGACTATACAGATGGATTAGCATTAAAAGCTATTGATCTCGTATTCAAATATTTACCGAGAGCATATAAAGATGGAAATGATGAAGAAGCAAGAGAAAAAATGCATAACGCTTCTGCAATTGCAGGGATGGCATTTGCAAATGCTTTCCTCGGTATTAATCACAGCTTAGCACATAAGATTGGACCAGAATTCCATATTCCGCACGGACGCGCAAATGCCATTCTAATGCCGCACGTAGTCCGCTATAATGCTATTAAGCCAAGAAAACACGCATTGTTCCCAAAATATGAGTACTTTGTGGCAGATGAAAGATATGCACATATAGCGAGAATGCTCGGGCTTCCAGCAAGTTCGGCAGCAGAAGGGGTGGAATCACTTGTCCAAGCAATTATTGAGCTTGGAAAAAGCTTGAATATTAATATGAGTATTATGGGGCAAGGAGTCGATAAAGAGAAATTTGAAGAGGTTGTTGGAGTATTAGCAGAACGGGCTTTTGAAGACCAATGTACAACAGCTAATCCGAAATTACCGCTCATTTCAGAGTTGAAAGAAATTTATATGGAAGCATATAAAGGTGTGGAATAGATAGGAAAGAGTCGCAATTAAGCGGCTCTTTTTCTTTTGGAAAACATCTCCCCGAATGGCTGCATTTACTTGTCTTTCAGTTTCATAGAATATGATACAGTGAGATGGAGGAGTGAGAATATGATGAAAGAATTACAAGGGAAAATAGAAGATTATACTCGGTTCGGACAGATCCTTCTCGCTGTAAGCACATTGTTAATGGTTGGCTTATTGATTCCGAATGGAGCAAAAGAAACGATACAATTTTTTGTTATGATGGGGAGCATCGTTATATTTTTAAGTTTATCGTTCTTTTTCTTTCAGCGTGTAAAAGTGATGCGTGACCAGTTGGAGGAAAATGAATGTGAGTAATAGTATTAAATAGAGCGCTACAAAAAGAAAGGATCTTTTTGTAGCGCTTTTTGTTTTTTTTTGAAGAAAATGTATGCGTTTTTGTTGACAATGATAATCTTTGTCAATTAAAGTAGAATAGTAGTTAATGATTATCATTATCAATTAGAGGTGGAAGAATGAAAAAGTCTATTACGCTATTTACAGCGATTTTATCTGTTTTTTTCTTATTAATAGGTTGCAATGCAAAGGGAAACGACAAAGCATCTGCAACCAAAACAGAAAAAGGAAAAGAAAAAATCGAAATTACCGACCTATCGGGAAGAAGGGTAACATTCGATAAAACACCAGAGAGCTTTGCAACATTAAGTATGGGTGATATGGATATTATTCATGCTTTAGGCGGAAAGATTATAGGTCGTCCAGATACGAAATTAACTCTTCCGGAGGAGTTAAAGAAAGCGCAAGTAATTGGGAATGCACATCAGCCGAATTTTGAGCAAATTGCTAGCTTAAAGCCAGATGTACTTGTTGCTAACAATGGATTCCAAAAGAATGTTCCAACGGTTGAAGGTCAAGGGACGAAAGTAGTCATTTCTACTGCAAATTCTGTACAAGATATTCAAAAGAATATTGAAATATACGGAGCAGTAATGAAGAAAGAAGATAAAGCAAAAGAACTGAATCAAAAAATGAATGATCAAATGAAGAAATATGAGAAAAAGAGTGATGTGAAAGCATTGCTAGTGTATGGAGCACCAGGAACTTATTTAGCAGCATTACCAACATCTCTGTCAGGTGACATTTTAGAGAAAACGGGCGGAAAAAATATTGCAGCTGGTTTTCCAGAAATGAAAGAATATCCGCAATATGCACAGCTAAGTGTAGAACGTATTATTGAGGCGAATCCAGATGTAATTTATTTAATTACACACGGAGACCCGAATAGCGTGAAAAAAGCATTTGAAGGCGAAATGATGAAAAATGAAGCGTGGAAAAATTTAGATGCAGTAAAACAAAATCGTGTAGTTATTTTACCACCAGACTTATTTGGATCAAATCCTGGAACAAAAGTAACAGAAGCTATGGACTTTATGTATAAAAGTATACAAGATGTAAGGAAATGATAAGTATGGAGAGTAATGAAGTAGTAAGAGAAAAGGAACATCCTTTTGCGAAAAAAAGATGGGGAATAGCAGTTATTTTAGTCGTATTAACGATTCTAGGTCTTTTTTACGGTCTTTTCGCGGGAAGTTTATCCTTTTCTTTACGAGACATCCTAACAGGGATGCAAGATGAAGGTTCGATAGTTCATCGAATTGTATGGGATCTTCGTATACCAAGGGTGCTCGTTGGATTTATAGTAGGAACGTGTTTAGCGGCATCAGGTGCATTATTGCAAGGGGTTATGAGAAACCCTCTTGCAGACCCTGGTATTATCGGGGTTTCATCTGGAGCGGGTCTTGTAGCAATTATAATTATGATTTTATTTCCTCAGCACATGGCTTTTTTACCGCTAGGGGCGTTTTTAGGAGCTTTCATCACAGCAATGGTCATCTATGCTTTATCATGGCAAAAAGGGGCACCACCTTCAAGAATTGTCTTAGTAGGTGTGTCGATTAATGCATTGATTGGTGCAGCAACGTCAGCATTAATGTTATTACATAGTGACAAAGTACAATCTGTTTTACCGTGGTTAGCTGGTGGCATTGGTGGTGTAAGCTGGGCACATTTAAATATGATTATTTATTATGCGATATTTGCTATTATATTAGCCTTCTTTGGTATTAAGCATATTCGAGTATTAATGCTTGGAGATGAAATGGCAAAGTTATTAGGACATAACGTGGAAAAAAGTCGTTTTTATTTAATCGTAGTAAGTACATTATTAGCTGGAATAGCAGTTAGTGTTTCTGGACTTATTGGGTTTGTCGGTCTTGTTGTACCGCATATGCTACGTTTATTAGTTGGAAATGATTATAAATATTTGCTGCCTCTATCATGTCTTGGCGGCGGGGTATTACTTGTTTTTGCGGATGCGATAGCTCGAAGTTGGTTCGATCCAATCGAATTGCCTGTTGGTATTTTATTATCCTTCTTAGGTGGTCCGTTCTTCTTATATTTAATTCATAGAGGAGGAAAACAACGTGATTTCCGTTGAAAAAGTGTTTTACGCACATTCTGAAAGATTTCAAATGCAAAATATGAATGTACATATTAAAGCTGGAGAAGTTGTTAGTTTAATTGGACCGAATGGATCGGGGAAATCTACTTTGCTTCGTTTAATGGCAAGGCTACTTAAACAAAGCGAAGGGGAAATCATTTTAGATGGGAAAAATATTCATACGATGAAGAGTGCCGATGTAGCGAAGCAATTAGCGATGTTACCACAAATGCATGATCATCAATTAGATTTAACAGTGAAAGAATTAATTGAATTTGGAAGAGGCCCCCATAAATCATGGAGTGTTCGCTTAAATAAAGAAGATGAAGAAATTGTTAATTGGGCATTGTCTGTTACAAATCTTGAAGGGTATGAATATCGTCTTTTACAATCTTTATCAGGAGGAGAAAGGCAGCGTGCTTGGATTGCAATGACGCTAGCACAACGCACGAATGTTTTATTATTAGATGAGCCAACAACTTTTTTAGATATCGTTCATCAGTTGGAAGTAATGGAACTTGTGAAACGATTAAATGAGGAGTTTGGTATGACAATTGTAATGGTTTTACATGACATTAACCAAGCTACTCAATATAGTGATCGTTTACTCGTATTAAAGCGAGGGGAGATTCAGTATGACGGTGTACCAGAAGAAGTATTATGTCATGAAATGTTTCAATATGTATTTGGTATAGAAGTGGATATTTTTCAAGGAAGTGACAAACCATTTTTTACACCGAAACGAATTTCTAAAAAAGGAGAAGAGCGATGCATACAGAAGAGCGTATTACCACTGAGTTAGTAAGAGAATTTGTTATGGCAGCTCACGGAAATTTAGAAAAAGTACAGGAACTGTTGGTTGAATCGCCCAGCTTACTTCATGCCTCTTACAATTGGGGCGGATCAGATTGGGAAAGTGCCTTAGGAGCATCGGCACATGTAGGTCGTAAAGATATTGCTCTTTATTTACTGGAAAAGGGTGCTCGCATGGATATTTTTGCTGCAGCTATGCTTGGAGAGTTAGAAGTTGTACAAGCTATTTTAGTAGCACAACCAGAAGCATTACGTGCATCTGGCCCACATGGTATTTCCCTTCTTCAACATGCGCGAATGGGTGGAGAAAAAGCACAGCGTGTGTTTGATTACTTAACAGTGCTCTCTTAATGACCGCAAAAGTTCTTATGTGCGGTAAACTTTTCACTTTCAAATAATTGAAAAGTTTACCGCCCGTTAGAACGGGATAAGTATCTAGTATATTTGAAAATCCTACACCCCCCTCAATTGTAGTTTTCTTTGTGCTAGTTATGATATGGATGCAGTAGACAATATTTGTCTACTGCTTTTTTTATCGGGTAAAAGAATGAACATTCTGCATTTTTTGTTTCGTTCATTTATAATAGGTAGTAATACTTATTATAAATGTAAAATATGGTCGTGAAATAAAGAACACATTAGTGGGAAGGAGTGCAGAAATGTTTCATACAGATCGTTTACAAGTTCGCAAATATACAATGGATGATTTACAGTTCTACGCTTCACTATGGGGAAACGAGAAGGTAATGCGCTATATTGGAAATGGGACGTTAAAAACATATATGCAATGCAAAAAAAGCTTGGAGGAGTGGGTAATTCCTAATTATAAAAATGGTCTCGGTTTATTTGTAATGATTGAAAGGGAAACGGGAATACGAATTGGTCATGCGGGACTAGTAAAGCAGAAGATAGATGGAAAAGAGGAAATTGAAATTGGTTATTGGTTACTTCCTCAGTATTGGGGAAAAGGGTATGCGAAAGAAGCAGCTGCGGCATTTCGAGACTACGGTTTCCAAGCATTACAAATGAATAAATTAATTTCTCTTATTAATCCGAACCATCCCGCCTCAATATTTGTTGCTAGAAAAACAGGGCTTAGTTATGAGAAAACAACTTCATTTCAGGGGATGGATGTTCTTGTTTATTCGATTAAGCGAGTTGGATGAAAAAAGGTAAATTGCATCTTTTGAAGAATGGTATATAAAAATAAAGGGGGGATTACATGTATATTTACCATAATGGGCTTATTATCCGTGAAGGAACGAATGGAGTACCAGCATATGCAATTAAAACTTTATTTGAAGATGCGGGTTGGAGTAATGATAATATCCCTTCTTGGCAAATTGAAAAATTTACGCTTGCATTTGAAAATTCAACATGGGCTTTCACAATTTGGGATGAAGAAGAAATGGTTGCGATGGTTAGAGTGATTTCTGATCAAATGATGGTTGCTAACATAGTAAATTTGGTTGTGAAGTGTGAGTATAGGGGGAAAGGATTGGGTAAGAAACTTGTAGCTCTTTGTTTACAAAAGCTTCCCCATGGTGATTGGTTTGCACATACATCTGCGAACAATTTTGATTTTTATAGAAGTTGTGGATTTGAAGTTAGAGAGTTATCCAGAAATGGTACATGTGCGTATTATGGATACCAAATCGCAAAAAGAGATGGTCATCGGTAAATGGGTGAAAAGTAAAGAAATACAGTTATAAGTATTTCTAATTATTTTTTGTAATAGAAAATGAATTAAGACTCATTTCGTGATAAAATGAAAGAAAATTCAGTTTATTATTAGGGGGATAAAAATGAGTATAAAAGTTGGGGAAGTATTTAAATATGAAAGAAGATTTACTGAGGAAGAAGTTTTCGAATTTGCAAATATTACAGGTGATAAAGGGAGACATCATATGGAATATGATGAGAATGGCCGATTAATGGTTCATGGTTTATTGACTGCTAGCATTGGAACGAAAGTAGGCGAAGAGTTACATTACATAGCAAGAGAATTAGTAAGTGAGTTTATTAGACCAGTTTTTACAGGGGATACGATTACTTGTGAATTAACTTTAACAAATATAGAGCAAATGGAAGGGTATAAAAAAGTTTCAATCGAATCAGTTTATCGCAATCAACATGAAAAGACGGTGCTAGTTGGGACAAGTTACGGGATTATACGAGAATAAAAAAGAAGCCTGTTTGAAGCAGGCTTCTTTTTTATTGATTAGTAAACGCGTTTTCGATTCTCCGCATGACTAGAGATAAGTAATAGTGCGGATTCTTTTCCTACATTACGAACAATATGTGGAACGCATGCATTCCAAGAGAAAGAATCACCTTCTTCTACAATTGCAATATCTTCACCATGTTGAACTTCTAGCTTTCCGCGTAATACAAGATGACACTCTTCACCTTCATGGGCATTTGGTGAGTTTTCTTTCGGAAACCCGGCAGGAATTTCTACGAGATTCAGGCGAAGGCCACCTTGCTCCGCAACATGTTCAATTCTTTGCTCATCTTTGCCGTATACACTGTATTTTCGTTCTTCTTTTTTAACAATTTTCAATCGATCTTTTTGTTCTAACAATAAATAGGGAAGGGGAACGTTTAAAAAATTTGAGATCGTTTCTAACGTTGAGATAGATGGTGATGTTTTATTATTTTCAACCTGACTCATAAAGCCTTTAGAAAGACCTGTTCCTTCACAAATTTGTGCAATTGTTATGCCTCTACGTTGACGAATTTCACGTATTGCAGAACCAATATTCATAAAATCAAGCTCCTTTTTGTAAACAACTATTTGTATCATAGCAAAAAAAATATATTTTTTCCCAATGAAAATGAATTGACGAATAAAAAAAATTAGTGTATGTTTTGTAATGTGAATAAAAGTTTTGTATAAGAAAACTATAAAGGAGAGAAAGAAATGAATCAACATATTGGTAACTTAATTATTCGTATCGTGTTAGGGGTAACGTTCTTTATGCACGGTTTAACAAAATTCCAATCAGGAATTGACAATATTGCAGGATGGTTTACAAGCATTGGTTTACCAGGAGGACTGGCATACGGTGTAGCAACATTTGAATTAGTTGGAGGCCTATTATTAATTCTAGGTTTAGGTGTAAGATATATTGGATTATTATTTGCACTTGTTATGGTTGGGGCAATCGTAAAAGTGAAATGGTCAGCTGGTTTATTGGGAGATGGAAAAAATCCTGGTTTCGAATTAGAACTTGCATTATTAGCAATGGGTGCATACTTATTTGTTGCAAAAGCTGATGGTTTTGTAGATAATTTCTTAAAAGAAAAAATGTCAAAGAAGAACTAATTTAAATGGGGGGGCTAACAAGATGAGTTTTCAACTTCATCCCGATACAACACTTGATGTTGTTCATTTATACGTATCTAATGTAAAGAAATCACTAGAGTTTTATACGGAAGTACTAAGTATGAAGGTGCTAAAAGAAGAAGAAGCAGTCGTTACATTTGGGAATGAAAATGATGAACCACTTCTTATCATTGAAGAAAAGAAAGAAGCTTTTCCGAAGCAAAGAGCAAGAACAGGGTTATATCATTACGCAATTTTATTACCAAGTAGGCAGGATTTAGCGAATGTTCTTCGTCATCTTGTAGAGATGGTATATCCACTACATGGTGGAGCCGATCATTACTTTAGTGAAGCTCTTTATTTAGCTGATCCAGATGGAAACGGGATTGAAATTTATCATGATCGACAAAAAGAAGTTTGGCGTGATGAGAATGGAGAACTCCCATTTGTTAGTAACCCGTTAGCTGGTGAAGAATTATTACAGCAAGGAAGTACATGGAATGGATTTCCAGCTGGTACTGTGATGGGGCATATTCATTTCCATGTAGCTGATTTAGAGGAAGCGAAACGTTTCTATGTTGATGGTCTTGGTTTTGAAATAACGATCCCAGCTCGTAATGGAGCGTTGTTCGTATCAGCAGGTGGTTATCATCATCATATCGGTTTAAATACGTGGCAAGGTGAAGGGGTACCACCGCAAATGCCAGGTTCTGTTGGTTTGAAATATTTCACAATTGTACTAGCGGATGAAAAACAAAAAGAGCAAGTATGTGAAAGCTTAAAAAATATTGGCAAAATTGCTACGTACAAAGATGGAATATTACAAGTCGAGGATCCATTTGGACATTGTATCCATTTCAAAATAAAAAGAGAAGCCTAAAAAGGCTTCTCTTTTCAGGCTGTGGAGAAAGTCTTCTCCACAGCCTGTTTATGTGTCTGAACCTCTTTTTATGTGTCAACACTGATAA